>JAUYJO010000232.1 GCA_030700315.1 Gallionella sp. | reverse complement strand
CGGCGCGGGTTGCGCCGGTGTGATGCCCTGTACCACGGCTTGCGCGCGCGTGGCTTTTTGCTGTTCCTGCGCGGTGGTCAACGGTTTTTCTTCAGCCGGTTTTTCCACCAGCTTGTAGCTGGCCTGCAACACTTCGCCGGTCAGGTCGTCCTGGCGCAGGCGGCTGATGCTGTAATTGGGCGTTTCCAGGTGCGGGTTCGGGATCAGCATAATCGCTACTTTAAGGCGCGATTCGATGCGATGAATATCTGAACGTTTTTCGTTGAGCAGGAAGGTGGCGACATCCACCGGCACTTGCACGTGGATCGCCGCGCTGCTTTCCTTCATCGCTTCTTCCTGGATGATGCGCAGGATGTGCAGCGCGGAGGACTCGATGCCGCGGATGTGGCCGATGCCGCTGCAACGCGGGCAGGAGATGTAGTTGCTCTCGCCCAGGCTGGGCTGCAAACGCTGGCGCGACAGCTCCAGCAGCCCGAAGCGCGAGATCTTGGCGGTCTGCACGCGCGCCCGGTCGTAGTGCAGCGAGTCGCGCAGCCGGTTCTCCACGTCGCGTTGGTTGCGGCTGCTTTCCATGTCGATGAAGTCGATCACGATCAGCCCGCCCAGGTCGCGCAAGCGCAACTGCCGGGCGATTTCTTCCGCCGCTTCGAGGTTGGTGTTGAGCGCGGTGGCCTCGATGTCCGAGCCCTTGGTGGAGCGCGCCGAGTTGATGTCGATGGAGGTCAGGGCTTCGGTATGGTCGATCACGATGGCACCGCCGGACGGCAGGCGCACTTCGCGGGCATGGGCGGATTCGATCTGGTGTTCGATCTGGAAGCGCGAAAACAGTGGCACGTCGTCGATATAGCGCTTGATGCGGCCCACGTTGTTCGGCATGACCGTGCTCATGAACGCCAGAGCCTGCTGGTAGACATCTTCGGTGTCGATCAGGATTTCGCCGATTTCCGGGTTGAAGTAGTCGCGGATGGCGCGCACCACCAGGCTGCTTTCCAGGTAAATCAAGGAGGGAGCTTTTTCGGCTTTTGCCGCTTCTTCAATCGCATCCCATAGTTGCTTGAGGTAGTCCAGATCCCATTGCAATTCTTCCTGGTTGCGCCCGATGCCGGCGGTGCGCGCGATGATGCTCATGCCTTGCGGCACTTCGACATTCGCCAGTACTTCGCGCAACTCGTCGCGCTCTTCGCCCTCGATGCGGCGCGATACGCCGCCGCCGCTCGGGTTGTTCGGCATCAGCACGATATAGCGCCCGGCCAGGCTGATGTAGGTGGTCAGTGCTGCGCCCTTGTTGCCGCGCTCGTCTTTTTCCACCTGCACCAGCAATTCCTGGCCTTCGCGCAGGGCTTCCTTGATTGAAGGGCGGCTGCCGCAGCCGGGTTGGTAAAACTGGGGGGCGACTTCCTTGAACGGCAGAAAGCCGTGGCGGTTGCCGCCGTATTCGACGAAGCAGGCTTCGAGGCTGGGTTCGAGGCGGGTGATGACGGCCTTGTAGATGTTGCTCTTGCGTTGTTCCTTGCCGGCAGTTTCAATGTCGAGGTCGATGAGTTTCTGACCGTCAACAATGGCGACGCGGAGTTCTTCCGGCTGCGTCGCATTGAATAGCATGCGTTTCATTATGTTGCCTCCCGCGCTCTGACACGGGCAAGACCAAGCTACACGCGATCAGGCGTGAGAGAGTAGCAATCGTGCAAACGGATATCGATTGTGTAAACGGTTGGTCAAATCAGTTCTCTGTCGGTAGCTTGTCTAAATATCGTTCTTTAGGAACATTTGCATCAGCGGTTGCGGGGGTTTTGTCGTATCGAACGACAATCCGCTTCGCTGGCTGTTGCAAAAATTCTTTGGGGTGCGAGTCAGCCATGGCTGACGCACGAAAATCCACAGGTGCTTTGAGCGCATAAATCAATTACTATCGCTGCTGGTTCCGGTGAGCGATATTAACCGGGCTGCGGTGGACGGAAGGGTGGCGGCGCATGGCGCCGTCGCTTGCGCCAGAATTCTTCCCGGCGGCCAGTTTTTATGGCGTGGGAATAAATAACATCCCGAACTTACCCAATTCCAAAAACGCACGAACAATCGAAGTATAAGCAAAATGAATGGTTTAAGCAAAGACTCTGTCGCTTTTCTTACGGTGGATGAAAGCGGCGAGTCCCAGCGCATCGACAATTTCCTGTTCCGGCTTCTGAAGGGTGTGCCCAAAAGCCACGTTTACCAGATTCTGCGCGGCGGTGAGGTACGGGTCAACAAGAAGCGCGCCAAACCGACTTATCGCCTGCAACTGGGCGACCAGTTGCGCATCCCGCCGATCCGGGTGGCGGAAAAGCCACAGGCCGAATTTGTCCCGGCGGTGGAATTCCCGATCCTCTATGAAGACGACGCGCTGCTGGCGCTAAACAAACCTTCCGGCGTGGCGGTGCATGGCGGCAGCGGGGTGAGTTTCGGCGTCATCGAGCAAATGCGCCGCGCCCGCCCGCAGGCCAAATTCCTGGAGCTGGTACACAGGCTCGACCGCGAAACTTCCGGCGTGTTGCTGCTGGCGAAAAAGCGTTCGGCGTTGACGGCGATGCACGAAATCATGCGCGAGGGCAACAGCGACAAGCGTTATTACACGCTGGTTTTGGGGCAATGGAGAAACGCCAAACAGCACGTCAGGCTGCCGCTGCACAAGTTCGACACCCCGCAGGGCGAAAAACGCGTGATGGTGCGGGAAGACGGGCAAGCCTCGCATACCATTTTCACGCTGCTCAAGAGCTGGCCGGAATCCAGTCTGCCAGCATTCAGTTTATTGGAAGCGCAACTCAAGACCGGGCGCACCCACCAGATCCGCGTTCACCTGTCGCATCTCGGTTTCCCGATTGCCGGGGACGACAAATACGGCGATTTTGCGCGCAACAGGGAGTTGATGAAACAGGGGCTGAAGCGCATGTTCCTGCATGCGCATTCGATTTCGTTCAGTCATCCGCTGACCGGCGAACCGTTGCACATCACCGCGCCGCTGCCGCAGGAGCTGGAGAAATTCATCGCGCGGCTGGATGCCGGTGTTTCTTCATCGTAACGGGCATGGCAGCGGCCACCCCTGATAATGAAACTGCCATGCCTGTTTCCCCCTATCCAACTTTCCCCCGCAAGCGGGAGAAAGGGCAAACGAATCGCTGCGCGAGTTTCACGTTAACCGGGGAAATAAAAGGGGCCAAAAATGCAGCCGATTTGCACTTCAGGCAGTGGGGTATAATGCGCGGATTCGAGCCGAAGGAAGGCTGCATCCGATTTATTTAGGAAGAGAATAAGACATTGAGTACGACTTGTTTTGCAGATTTAAATCTTGCCCCGGAAATTCTCAAGGCATTAGCCGAATCCGGCTATATCACTCCCACACCGGTTCAGGCGCAAGCCATTCCGATAGTCATTGAAGGCTGCGATTTAATGGCCGGCGCGCAGACGGGCACCGGAAAAACGGCTGCTTTCGTGTTGCCCATCCTGCAAAAGTTATTGCCGCTTGCCAGCGCCAGCACATCGCCCGCGCGCCATCCGGTGCGCGCGCTGATATTGGTGCCCACACGCGAACTGGCGATTCAAGTGGAAGAGAGTGTGGTGACCTATGCAAAACATACACGTTTGCGTTCTCTGGTGGTGTTTGGCGGGGTCGATATTAAAACGCAGACGCCACACCTGAAAACCGGCATAGAGATTCTGGTAGCTACCCCGGGCCGTCTGTTGGATCACGTCGAGCAGAAAACGGTGCAGTTGAACCAGGTGCAGTTTCTGGTGCTGGATGAAGCGGATCGCATGCTGGATATGGGCTTCATGCCCGACCTGAAGCGCATCCTGGCTTTGCTGCCGAAACAGCGGCAGAGCCTGATGTTCTCGGCCACGTTCTCGAACGAGATCAAAAAGCTATCGGCGGAATTCCTGATCGACCCGAAACTCATTGAAGTGGCGCGCAGCAATGCCACCGCCGAAAACGTCACGCAGAAAGTCTATCTGGTCGAACAGGCGGACAAGCATGCCCTGCTCGCGCAACTGTTGCGCGGCAGTGATGCGACGCAGGTACTGGTGTTTACCAAAACCAAAATCACCGCCAGCCGCCTTGCCAGGCAATTGCAGCGCGATGGTTTTGCCGCCGATGCCATTCATGGCGATAAAACCCAACTGGAGCGTATCCAGGCGCTGGATGCCTTCAAGCAGGGTAAAGTGACCGTCCTGATCGGAACCGATGTGGCCGCCCGCGGTCTCGATATCGACCAGTTGCCGATGGTCATCAACTACGAGATTCCGAGCGCCCCGGAAGATTACGTCCACCGCATCGGACGCACCGGTCGCGCCGGCGCTTCAGGTGCAGCCGTTTCGCTGGTATCTCCAGAAGAAGAAAAATACCTGAAGGAAATCGAAAAGCTGATCAAGCACGAGATTCAGAAGGAAAGTGCGGTGGTGCCGCAGCAAGCGCCGAGGGCGCCGCGCAGCGGGCATCCTGAGCGCAGTTATACGCCGCGCCCTGCCGCACCGAAAAAATCGAGCCATGATCCGTGGTTCGATAAGCCCTACGAACCTTCAGCCAGCGCATTTCCTAACAACAGCCAGCCAGTAGAGCGCGCGGGTGACAAGCCGAAAAAGGAAATTGCCGCGCTGCTGGTACGCCGCCAGAGCCAACCCTGATCAGTTTTTTGTCCGTACCAGAAACACCGTCACTTCTTCGCGGTCGTGGTAAAGCTGCTTCGCCAGCATTTTGTAATTCATGCCCTCTTCATCGAGCCGGGCGCGGATACTGCCCAGCGCTTCGTCCACAGCGGTGAGGCGCTGCTTCATCGGCAGTTTCAAGTTGAAAATTGTGTGCCTGACCAGCCCCGCCGCGAACCATGCGCCGATCAGCGTAGCGACCTTGGAGGGTTTTTCCACCATGTCGCACACCAGCCAATCCACCGCCTTGCGCGGCGTGTATTTGAAGCCGTCTTGCTTGAGATGCTGCACCAGCGGATGGTTCGCCAGCACACCCTTCATCGGGCCATTGTCCACCGCCGTCACGCGCAGTCCGCGTTTGACCAGTTGCCAGGTCCAGCCTCCGGGTGCCGCGCCGAGATCGACTGCTGTCATGCCTTGCCGCAATAAACGGGTTTGCTCGCCGCCTTCCATGAACACCTCGATCGCCTCGGACAGCTTCAAAGTGGAGCGGCTCGGCGCTTCTGCGGGCATGGATTGGCGCAGGATACCCATCAGCCACGGCGCGCTGTTGTTGGGCTCGCTGCTGCCGATCAGCGCGGAGGATTTATCCGGAAAGAAAATATGCAGACGGGTAGCGCGCGGATCATCCAGCAAGCGTTCTTGCTCGCGCAGCGCGTTTTCCAGCAGCGGCTGGAAACGGCGGGTGAAGGCGGACAGCGTCTTGCCGTCGTTGGTGTCCGGCACTTCCAGCCACAGCGCGCCGAAGCTGCCGGGCAAGGCGGCGATGGCGGACAGGATCGGCGTGAGGCGGTCGCGCTCCGGCAGGGCGGCTATAGTGTGGTGCAGCCGGATCAACTGGCGCGCGAAAATCAGTTCGCGATAGTTCAATTGCTGCTCGTTCAGCGCGACCACGACATGGCCGCTGTAGGCAATGATGGCGGGCTGTTCGGCGATGACCGGCCTCTGCTGGCGTGCCTGGCGCAAGGCTTCCTGCGCGCAATCCTGCTCGAAGCCGGGGCGGCAATACAGCAGCCAATGGGTGAGTGGAGGTTTTTTAGTTTCAGCATAACGCGGCTTTGCCGCATTAGCTTGCTCTGAAACTCCATTTGGAGTCGTGTGCCGAGTCGTTTTCATGGCAGTATTGTGGCACAGGTAGTGGTAATATCCGCGCCTCTTTTTTTGCACAGCGGCTATGGCAAAGCATTATGATTTGATCGTGTTCGACTGGGACGGCACGTTGATGGATTCGACCGCAGTGATCGCGGGTTCGATACAGGCGGCATGCCGCGACCTGGGTCTGACGGTACCCGACGATGAAGCGGCACGCCATGTGATCGGTCTTGGGTTGAGCCAGGCGTTGCGCCATGCGGTGCCGGATGCGCCGGAATCCCTGTACGAACCGCTGGTGGAACGTTACCGCCATCATTTTCTGGCGCAGGATCGTGCGATCCCGTTGTTCGCGGGCGCGCGCGAGACGCTGGCAGAGTTACATGAAGCGGGCTATTGGCTGGCGGTGGCGACCGGAAAAAGCCGTATGGGGCTGGACAGGGCGCTGGAATCCACCGGGCTGAAACAATATTTTCACGCCACGCGCACCGCGGACCAGACTTTCTCCAAACCGCATCCGGCTATGTTGCTGGAGCTGATAGAGGAGTTGGCGGTCAGCGCCGAACGCGCGCTGATGATCGGCGACACCACACACGATATGCAGATGGCGCAGAATGCCCAAGTGGACGCGGTGGCGGTGGGCTATGGCGCGCACCCGCCGGAGCAATTGCAGGAATTGAACCCGCTCGCGCTGGTGCAGGATTTTGCAGAATTGCGCGCGTGGTTAAAAGCGAATGCTTAATTTCGCGAATGCTTAATTTCAAGGAGTCGTAATGTCGGAGCAAAACAACAATTGGGAACGCGGCGTGCTGGAGAAGCTGGCGATGACGGCTATTCAGGAGCAGCGCCGCGCGCGGCACTGGGGCATCTTTTTCAAGACGCTGACTTTCGCTTATTTGTTCATTATCCTGTTTCTGGTGATGGGTTGGGTGGATGCGCCAGAGAAAGCGTTAGGCAGCGGCAAGCATACCGCGCTGGTGGACATGCAAGGCATAATTGCTCCGGACAGCGAGGCAAGCGCCGACAACCTGATTCCCAGTTTGCAGGATGCATTCGCGGACAAGAACACCCAGGGCGTGATTCTGCGCATCAACAGCCCCGGCGGCAGCCCGGTGCAGGCCGGACAAATCAACGACGAAATCCGCCGCTTGCGCGCCCAGCATCCCGACATCCCGCTGTATGTGGTGGTCGAGGATATTTGCGCTTCTGGCGGCTATTACGTGGCGGTGGCGGCGGACAAGATTTTTGTCGACAAGGCCAGCCTGATCGGCTCGATCGGCGTGCTGATGGACGGCTTCGGCTTTACCGGAACCATGGAGAAACTTGGTGTGGAACGCCGTCTGATTACTGCAGGCGCCAACAAGGGCTTCCTTGACCCGTTCTCGGCGACCGACCCGGCGCAGCAGGAATACGCCAAGCAGATGATTGCGGAAATCCATCAGCAGTTTATCGACGTGGTGAAGCAGGGGCGCGGCAAGCGCCTCAAGGAAACGCCGGAGACCTTCAGCGGCCTGATATGGAACGGGCAGCGCGGCGTAGAACTGGGTCTGGCGGATGGATTCGGCAGTCTGGAGTCGGTGGTGCGCGATGTCATCAAGGCAGAGAATATCGTGGACTTCACGACCAGGGAAAATTTTGCCGACCGTCTGGCGAAACGCCTCGGTGCAGGCGTGGCGAGCGCGATCGGGTTCTCGGCGCAAGGCAGTGCTGCGTTACGCTAGTTTTGTCGGTTGGGTTAGCGGTTTTATCGCGTAACCCAACCTGCCCATCAACTCATCGATATTGTTAATCGGCGGCAGGCAGCGTGTGCCTTGACACAGCCAGGCGGCGGTTTGCCCGCTGGCCGGTTTGTCGAGCGCCTGCGGTAAATCGCTCGCTTTTCCGGCCAGCGTTATCGTCACCACATCGGGCAAATAGCGTGTGCGCAACTCCGCCTGCCAGGCGGTTGCGTTGTCGCCGGTCAACACCACCAAGGTGGCGGGTTGCAGATATTCCGCAAGCGCGGTACACAGGCTGCTGTGATAGCTGGCGGCCTGTCGCAGTGCTGGGGAAAACAATTGCAGGCAGCGCTCCGCCGCCCGCGCATAAGCACAGTTGCCGGTGAGCTGCGCCAGGCGCAGCAAGGCCTGTGCTGCAATGCCGTTGCCCGATGGCATTGCATCGTCATGCCCCGTCTTGCTGCGCTGGATCAGCGTCTCATGGTCATGGCTGGTGAAGAAAAACCCGCCATTTTCGCGGTCTTCGAAGCGCGCCAGCAGCGCGTCGGCAAGCTGCACGGCAAAGGCCAGATCGGTGCCGCGATACTCGGCTTGCAGCAATTCCAGCGCGGCATTCAACAAATAGGCATGATCGTCGAGATAGGCGTTGAGATGCGCCTTGCCGCCCTTACAGGTCGCCAATAATTTACTGTCGCGCCACAAGTTGTCGCGCACAAAATCCATCGCACGTTGCGCCGAACGCAGCCAGTCCGGGCGATCGAATATCCGCGCGGCGCGCGCCATGCCCGCGATCATCAGGCCGTTCCACGCGCCGAGGATTTTTTCGTCGCGGCCGGGGCGGATGCGCTGCTCGCGTGCGGCAAACAGTTTTGCCTGCGCGCCCGCAAGCCGCTTCGCTGCTTGTTCGGTGGAAAGTTGCAGGCGTTGCGCGACCTCGCCCAGCGGTTCCTTGACGCGCAAATGCCAGGCGCGCTGTTCGAAATTGGGCGAGCTGTCCAGGCCGTAATGAGGCGCGACGAGCGCGTACTCATCGGCGTTTAACAGCTTGTGGATTTCGTCGCGCTGCCACACGTAGAATTTGCCTTCCTCATGTTCCGAATCGGCATCCAGCGAGGAGTAGTAGCCGCGATTAACTTCAATTTCGCGTAGCGACTCGTTTGCTCCCTCACCCGCTTGCGGGATAACCAGCGACTTGGCTGCGGTCGTTTGCAGTCTAGTCGAATGGCTAGTTGTTTCATCCAGAGGGTTGGGGAGAGGGGGCGACTGCATTTCACGCATGGCCCAGTCTGCGGTTTGTTCGGCCACGCGCGCAAACAACGGCTCGCCACTGTCTTGCCACGCGTCGCTGTATAGCCCGAGCAGCAGGCCGTTGTCGTAAAGCATTTTCTCGAAATGCGGAATGTTCCAGCCCGCGTCCACGCTGTAACGGCAGAAGCCGCCACCGAGCTGGTCATATAGTCCGCCCTGCGCCATCTGTTGCAGGGTGAAGCGCACGATGTGCCGGGATTCATGGTCGTTGTTGATATGGCTGCGGCGCAGCAACAAGTCGAGTTCCGCCGGGTGCAGGAATTTTGGCGCATCGCCGAAGCCGCCGTTTGCGCCGTCGAAATTTTCGCCGAGTTGCCGCACCGCCAGGGCCAGCGGTTCGGCATTCAGCAATTCTTCCGTTTCGCTGGCCTGGGGAAGCGCGTCGGCAAGAGCGGCGATGAGCTGCTTGCCCTGCGCGGCCAGCTCGGTGCGGCTGTGTGCATAGACCTGTGCGACACGCTGCAACAAATCGGTAAAGCCGGGCAGGTTGTAGCGTGCCGTTTTCGGGAAATACGTCCCGCCGAAGAACGGCGTGCCGTCCGGGCTGAGGAACATGGTCAGCGGCCAGCCGCCGCCGCGCTGCATCAGCAGGTGATGGGCGGTCTGGTAAATATGGTCGAGGTCGGGGCGCTCCTCGCGATCCACTTTGATGTTGATGAAGTGCCGGTTCATCACCGCAGCCACTTCGGCATCCTCAAACGATTCGTGCGCCATGACATGACACCAGTGGCAGGCCGAGTAGCCGATCGACAGCAAGATCGGCTTGTCCTGCTCGCGGGCGAGGCGCAACGCTTCCGGGTTCCAGGCATGCCAGTCCACCGGATTGTCAGCGTGCTGCTGCAAATAGGGGCTGGTTTCCTGTGCTAGACGGTTAGCCATAGACTTGGCGTGAAACAACACAAATCGAAACCCCAACCCCAACCCCAACCCCCTCCAACTCCCCCATGTCAGGGGGAGAGCCGAGTCTCCTCCACTGACAAGGGGAGGCTGGGATAACCAGCGACTTGGCCATCGCCTTTTGATGGCCTAGTCGAATGGCTAGTTGTTTCACCAGGGGTTTGGCGTTCGGAGTAAAGCGCGAAGCAACTTTTACGAAATGTTTCATGGCTACACTTCCATTCCCGTTAGCGCAACAGCGGCTTCAGTTCTTTCATTACATTGCGCATCAACAGCGGCTGCGCCTCTTTTGTCGGGTGCAGGTTGTCGGCCTGAAATTGCTCCTGCGTAACGCCTTCCAGCAAAAACGGCACCAGCCGGATGCGGTATTTTTCTGCCAGCTTCGGATACATCTTCTCGAATTGCAGGGTATAGGTTTTACCGTAATTCGGCGGCAGCATCATGCCGATCAGCAGCACTTTGGTTTGTGCGGCGCGGGCCGCCTCGATGATTCTGCCCAGATTGGTTTCGGTGTCGGCGACATTGAAGCCGCGCAAGCCATCGTTCGCGCCCAGTTCCAGGATCACCACCGCAGGATGGTGTTGTTGCAGCGCCTTGGCGATGCGCTGCTGCCCGCCTTGCGCGGTCTCACCGCTGATGCTGGCATTCACCACGCGATAGCCCGGATGGCTGCGCGCCAATTCCTGTTGCAGCAGGCTCACCCAACTTTCCGCTACTGCGATACCGTACCCGGCTGCTAAACTGTCGCCGAACACCAATAGGTTTTTTGCGGCATAAGCGGAGCAGGGTAGCCACAGTGCGGCAACCAGCAGAATAATTTTCAGAGGTAAAGTTTTCATGACAGCGATTGTGCAGGCAGTTGAACTGACCAAGCAAGTGTTAAGCCCATCAATAGATGGAAAAGGCCAGCCGTTGACCATCTTGCACCAGGTTAGTTTCACCGTCGCTGCGGGCGAGAGCCTGGCGATCCTCGGTGCGTCTGGCTCGGGAAAGTCTACCTTGCTCGGCCTGCTGGCCGGGCTGGACGTGCCGAGCAGCGGCAGCGTGCGGCTCGACGGACACGACCTGTTCGCGCTGGACGAGGACGGGCGCGCGCGACTACGCGGTGCGGCGGCGGGTTTCGTGTTCCAGTCATTCCAGTTGCTGCCCGCGCTGAACGCGCTGGAAAATGTGATGCTGCCGCTGGAACTGCGCGGCGTGGCCGATGCACGTTTGCGCGCCGCCGAATCCTTGCGCCAAGTGGGCTTGAGCGAACGCGCGCACCACCTGCCCAAACACCTCTCCGGCGGCGAACAGCAGCGCGTCGCGCTGGCACGCGCTTTCGTCACCCGGCCAAAAATATTATTCGCCGACGAACCCACCGGCAACCTCGACGCAGCCACTGGCGCGCAAGTCATCGAACTGATGCTGGAGCTCAATCGCGCGCAGGGCATAACGTTAATCCTCGTCACCCACGACGAAGCGTTAGCGCGGCGTTGCGGCAGGCAACTGCGGCTGGAGGCGGGGCGGGTATCCGGACTTTCAGTCCGTAATTGGTTAACGTGAAACTCGCGTAGCGATTCGTTCGCCTGGCTCCGCCCCCCTCGCTTCGCTCTCCCCGCTTGCGGGAGAGACCGCAGCCGCCAATTTTCGCCCGAATTGAGCCCATGAACCGGAGGCAGCATGTAGGGCGGAAAAGCATGTCCTGATCTGGTCGAAGGGCGTAGCGCCTTCCGCCGTATGAGAATCCCATTCGGCGGATAGCTTTGCATAGCCATCTGACTAGGCCGTCAAAGAACGACGACCAAGTCATTGGTTAACGCTACGCTCATCCGCCCTACGTCCAACCTGAGGTTCATGGGTAGGATTGAGGTGAGGGAAAGCGTAGCGAGGGTTCCTGGCATGGCAAGTTTCATAATCAGGGGTGACACACTTGCCATGCCCGTTAGTCTGTTTATAACTGGAAATTGAATCAGGCATTGCCGATCAAAGATTGTGGGCCGTGTATCTGGATGGGAATAGGTAAGAAACAACGCAATTACTCGGGTCGAAGTAGTATGCTTGAAAATAGCGGCAGCGCCAGTCTCTTCCCCTTCCATGGGGAAGGGGAGACGCGGCTGTACCTGAGTAGTCACGAAACAACATTGTTCGGTATAAGCCACCGCAAGCAAACGACGCATGCCTACTTATAAATTTGCATTTTCGAATACTTCGGTTGAATGGCTGAAACAGCTCGGCATCGCCGCGCTCTACGCATTGTTGCTCTACGTTGGCGAGTTCTTTTTCGAGAGCGAGGCGGTTGTCGGCCATTTCGAACCGGCGTGCGGATTGGCGCTGGCCGCGCTGCTGATTGGCGGAAAGCGGTATGTATGGGGCGTGTTCTGCGGCGCGCTTCTGGTTCAAGCCAGCACAGACGATTCGTTATGGAGAGCTGTCGCCATCGCTTCAAGCGATGCAATGGAGGCGTTTATCGGCGCCTGGCTGCTCACGCGCGGCGGCAAGTTTGATGTGCGTCTGCCATCGTTGCTCGACTACCTGCGCTTGATCCTGTTGGGCGGGGGTGTCAGCATCGCGATCAGCGCCCTGGCCGCGAACGCGCTGTTGCTGTTTTCCGGATTGCTCGCCCCTGAAGATTATTTGCAAAGCCTGCTGCAATGGTGGATGAGCGATACGCTGGGGGTCATCCTGGTTACCCCGCTGATACTGGTTTGGTGGCGGGCAGAACTTAACTGGCGCGAAACGAGGCAGATAGTTGAATCGGTTTTGCTGATTGGCCTGACGATATGGGTCGGCCAAATCGTTTTCCTCGATTGGCTGCACGAAATCATCGGCCACGCGACCAATAGCTACTGGATGTTCATGCTCATTACCTGGGTTGCCATGTTTCTTGGAGCACGCGGGACAACGGTCGTTTTGATTATAGTGGCCGTTCAGGCACTGCTTGGCGCCATTCAGGGAACCGGTTATTTCGCCGATGACATCACCCAAACCAATCTGATCAATTACTGGTTTTACATGCTGACTCTGTCGCTGGTCGGAATGACTCTGGCTACCTACGTTCAGGAAATCAAGCGGGTGAAACTTGTCGCAGCCCACCGCGATGTGCTGATACGCGAAATTCATCATCGCATCAAAAATAACCTGCAAGGCGTCACCGGTTTGCTGCGTCAGTTTGCGGACAAGCACCCGGAAATTGCGGAATCGGTCAATCAAACCATCGGCCAGGTGCAAAGCATCGCGGTGATCCACGGCCTGCAAGAGCGTGCGCCGGCAGGCAACGTGCGCTTGCGCGAACTGACCGAGGCGGTGGCAGCCGGTGTGGGGGCGCTGTGGCAAAAACCAGTCGCCGTCGAAGTTGCCTCGGGCTGGATGCCCTGCACCATCGACGAGGCGGAAGCCGTGCCCTTGGCGTTGATATTGAACGAACTGCTCTCGAATGCCATCAAGCACGGCGGGAGGCACGGGCAGATCAATATCCTGCTCAAGCAGGGGCGGCATCCTGATTTTATCCGGATCACCATTTGCAATACTGGCCAGTTGCCGCCCGATTTTGATTTCGGGCACAATACCGGCATCGGGCTGCAATTGGTAAGATCGCTGATGCCCAGGGCGGGTGCAAAACTCTCCTGGCAGACTCGGGGCAATACCGTGATTACCCTGCTGGAACTCGATCCCCCCGTCATTTCCCTGGAACCTGAACCATGAATGCCAACCCCCCTTCCAATCCCCAAATATTATTGGTCGATGATGACCGCCTGGTGCTGTCGACACTTTCACGCGGGTTGAGCGGCGCGGGTTATCGTGTCAGCAGCGCGGAATCGGTGGATGATGCCGAGGCCATCCTAGCGGGTGGGGAGCGCCCGGATCTGGTTGTCCTCGATGTCAGCATGCCCGTCAGGAGCGGGCTGGAACTGGCGGAGCGGCTGCACTCATTCGACCATATTCCGTTCATGCTGCTGACCGCTTACAGCGATAGTGAAATCGTCGAACAGGCAACCGCCTGCGGCGCGCTGGGCTATTTGGTGAAGCCGGTCGATATGCCGCAACTGCTGCCGGCCATCAAGGCTGCCCTGGCCCGCGCCGGAGACATCCATAGCCTGCAAGCTACCGGGCGACAATTGCAAGCGGCGCTCGACAGCGAACGCGAAATCAGCATCGCCATCGGCATCACCATGGTGCAATACCGCCTCGACCGCAAGGCGGCTTTCGAACTGCTGCGCAAAACCGCGCGCAACCAGAACCGTAAACTGGCGGAACTGGCGGCGAACGTGATCGGGGCGAGCGAAACGCTCAACCTTGGGGCTTGAATTTAGGATTGCTCATTCGCCATGCACCATCCAAAATCAGTGCTGGTAGGCCGGTTTTCAGCCCGCCATGCCGGGCTGAAGCACACGCAGGGCGCAATAAACGACGGGCATTGCGCTTCATGTTGCTCCAATGCGGCACTACACCGGCCTTCGCCTGAATGGCAACCGAATGCTTCGCCATAGCCAATTTCCCAATATGATGAAAGGCGTCGCCCGGACAACGCAACTATATTTAGTTGCAACATCCCCGGTCATTGGATAGGATTTACACATGGGAAAACATGAAAAGCTGCTGGCGAGGCTCAAAAGCCGCCCGAAGGATTTTACCTTTCAGGAGTTGGCTACCCTGTTGTCCGGGCTCGGATACAGGTTATGTACTCAGGGCAGGAGCAGCGGTTCTGCGGTGCGGTTTGTTCATTCGGAGTATGCGCCTATCAGCTTGCACAAGCCGCATCCCAGCAACGAGTTGAAGCGTTACGTTATCGAAGTTGTGATTGAAAGGCTTGAAATGGATGGTGTGACATGAACGATATTTTGCAATACAAGGGGTACTGCGGATCGGTAATGTACAGCGCCGAAGATCGTGTGCTGCACGGAAAACTGCTCTACATTCGCGCGCTGGTTTCTTACGAGGCCGAGACCGCATCCGGCATCGAAAAAGCATTTCATGAGGCGGTAGACGATTATCTCGACCTGTGCAAATCGGAAGGCATTAAGCCTGAGCAGCCATTTAAGGGTTCATTCAACGTGCGGGTCGGTCGTGACCTGCACCGCCAGATTGCGCTGGAAGCGGCGCGGCGCGGCGTGAGTTTGAATAGCATGATCATCGATGTGCTGGAGAAAGAAACTCATCACGCCGCATAGCCACGCGGCGGATAAGACTGTGCTCGTCCCCCTTGTATGCTGCTGCGCAAAACCGCGCGCAGCCAGAACCACGAACAGGCGGAACTTGCGATGGGTGTGGTTGGGGCGAGCGAAACGCTCAACCTTGGGGCTTGAACCAGGATTGTTCATCCCCAAGCTGGACGAGCGAAGCCAAAATGTCGGGTTACGCTATCGCTAACCCGACCTACGCTCCTATGATGAAACATTCGGCGGATAACGCCTTCGGCTCATCCGCCCTACGTAAGAAGATGCACCAACACTTTTGATCGTACCCGTTACTTAGAACCCCCTTGATTTTTGGAATTATCAGTAGTATGTTGTGAACCTGTTCGGTTTGCCCCTGACCCTGGCATCGAACCCGCGAGACCTAGAACACGTCTCTTAAATCTTTCCCGTAATGGCTAACCCATACAAACGGGAATTGACGAAGAATGCCAATAAGGCAGGAGACGCGCGTGTTCCGGGTACTCGTATCTCGTTTTTTCAATCGACCTCCATTTTCGTGGCTTGATCAGCGGATGGCGTTACGCCGTCTGGCGGTCAGCCTTGGGCGCAAGCTTTGCGGTGGCATCGGCACGATTGCCATCTGTCCAAAAATAATCCCGCTTCCAGCCATCTCTAGCCACGCAGGCCACTTCGGCGCGAAAAATCGCAGCCCGGATGTTCGTCATATATTCATTTCAGATCGCTTGCTCGTCACCCGTAATGAACGTCTTGTCATGCGCATTCAAAGGAAAATACCATGAAAATTCAAAAAGGTTTTACCCTGATCGAACTGATGATCACCGTAGCGATTATCGGCGTTCTTGCCGCAGTTGCGCTTCCCAGCTACCAGAATTACATCGTCAAGGGCAACCGTGCCGCCGCGCAGGCTTTCATGGCGGACGTGGCGAACCGTCAGAAACAATATCTGCTGGACGCGCGCAGTTACGCACTTGACCTGGATACGCTGGGGATGACGGTTCCTGCCGAGGTCAGCAAGCATTACTCGGCGTGCTGCGGCATTGTTGTGGTCGCGTCACCGCCGTCTTTTACCATCACCGCTATCCCGACCAGCAGCCAGCAGTCCGGCGACGGCACGCTGACGCTGGATAGCTCCGGCGTCAAGACGCCTGCCGAAAAGTGGTAAAGAGACAAGCGGGAAAGATGAAATGAACACAAGGCGGCCATCTCGCGGATTTACCCTGACCGAACTGATGGTTGTGGTTTCGATCGCGGGCATTCTGGCGGCGATTGCCTTGCCCGGATTTCAATCGCTGACGCAAAGCCAGCAGGTAAAAAACGCGAGCTTCGAATTGTTTGCCAGCCTCAGCCTGGCGAGAAGCGAGGCCATCAAGCGCAACAGCAATGTCACGTTGACGCCGACGGATGAGGACGACTGGGGCAAGGGCTGGACGATAGCTTCATCCGCCGAAACCATTAAATCGCAGGCAGCGCTGAAGGGCGTGACCTTGACCGGTGGGCCGACCAGCGTGATTTACGCGAGGACTGGCAGGGCGGCTGCCACCGCTTTTCAGATTGATGTTGTGCCCGAAAACACCAGCATCCGCCGCTGCATCGTGATCGGCTTGAGCGGAATGCCATACACCAAACCTTTGCCTGTTACAGCATGCCCATGATTACTCACCCTAAAAATGCAGGCTTCAGCTTAATCGAAGTGCTGGTGACCATCCTGATCCTGATGGTCGGGTTGCTCGGGCTGGCCGGATTGCAGGGCAGGGCATTGACGGCGCAGATGGAAGCCTACCAGCGCTCGCAGGCATTGATTCTGCTGAAAGACATGGCGGATCGGATCAATGCCAACCGCAAAAATGCGTCTTTCTACGATGCCATCCTGGGCACAGGCGTTGCAGTGTGCCCCACTACCGGCAACACAATCGCCGACAGCGATTTGTGCGAATGGCATAACGCGCTGCTGGGCGCGGCGGAAACCCAGGGCGGCGCCAGTGTCGGCGCGATGATCGGCGCGCGCGGCTGCGTTTACGAAATTACCCCATCATCTGCCGGCGTGATGGGGGAATATTTGATTGCGGTGGCGTGGCAAGGATTTAACAGCACGGCCGCCCTCACTGCCGGCCCTGCCGCAGCCTGCGGGACCGGCCAATATGGAGGCGATGCCAAGCGCCGCGTGGTTACCCTGCCTGTTTATATTGCGAGCTTGATATGACCGCTCCAGCCAACCCGAGCATTTTAACTAACCGGCAGCGCGGCCTGTCGTTGATCGAGCTGATGATCTCCATCACCATCGGCTTGCTTATCCTTTCGGCCATGGCTACTTTGTTCGCCAATCAAAGCAGGACGCGCAGCGAGCTGGATAAATCGACTCGCATGATCGATAACGGGCGCTACAGCCTGGAGGTGTTATCCGAAAACCTGCAGTTGGCAGGCTTCTATGGCACGCTTAACCCCAATTCGGTCGCGCCACCGGGTGTAGTTCCCGATCCATGTTCCACTGTCATGGCCAACATTGCGGCAGCCATCCCTTTGCATGTTCAGGGATTTGATGCTGCCGACGCGGCTACCGCAGCTACTCGCCCGAGTTGCGTGCCTGCCACCTTAAAAACCGGCAGCGATATTCTGGTCGTCCGCAGAGTCGATACGTCAGCCGCGATTACGCATGCGTCCGCATCCGCCGTGGCAGCCACGACCCCTTATCTGCAAGCGTCGCAGTGCCAATATGACTCGCCCTCGACACCTTACATAGTGAGCAACAACCCTGCCAGCCTGACGTTGCGCCAGAGAAACTGCACGACCGCCAGTGCCACCCCCTATGCCGATCTGCGGCGCATGATGGTGCAGATTTATTACATCGATGCCAACAACCAGACGGGCGATGGCATTCCCACGCTCAAACGTGTCGAATTAAGCGATGCGGGTGCCATGGTCACGGTTCCCCTGGTTGATGGCATCGAATACATGCAAGTGGAATATGGGGTGGATGGAGATTCCGATGGCGATGGCGTCATAGATTTGGCGGTATTTGATGGCGTGGCTGACAGCTATGTCGAAACCTGTACGACTGTCACATGCTGGTCGAATGTCGCCTCGGTCAAGCTCAACATCATCGCCCGGAATATCGAGCAATCGGCGGGACAAAACGATGCAAAAACCTATTCGCTCGGGATGGCGGGTGACTATGCCCCAACGGGCGATGATAGCAAATACAAACGCCACGCCTACACCCAGGTGGTTCGCCTGGTCAATCCGTCCAGCCGGAGGGAGGCGCCATGACACTCACCTATAGCCAGCGCGGCAGCACCCTGCTGGTGGCGCTCGTCATGCTGGTGCTGCTGACGCTGATCGCGCTATCCTCGATGAATGCCACCACCACCAGCATCCAGGTGGTGGGCAATGCACAGTTCCGTGAAGAGGCGAGCGCCGCCGCGCAGCAGGGCATCGAGAGCGTTATCAGCAGCAACTTTACCGCCCTTCCGGCATCGTCAGTCGCTACCGTAACTTTTGGTGCGGCAAGTTACCCCGTGCAGGTTGAGGTGCCCACTTGCATGAATTCCGTTGGGCTCACCAACGGCGAATTAAACCCGGACATTCCGGCTGATGCCGTGTGCCTCGGCAGTGGTGCGGCAGTCAACACCGGGATTATCGGCGCGTCGGGTGTCCTGGTGGCATCCGCGCAATCGTGGTGCTTTAAACAGAATTGGGAAATTCGCGCTACAGCGGCCGATGCCGATACAGGAGCCAATACGGCAGTGCATCAGGGCGTGTTCATCCGGGTTCCGGCAGGTACGACCTGCCCATAGCCTTATGCGTAAGCGCTGTATGTGTAGCGTGTTTGTTTCCGATAATTGAAACTGCCGTTGAGGCAATCTGGAGGTTACATCATGAAATCGATCAAACTTGTTCTGCTGTTATATGCCCTGTTGGGACATGCCTCATGCAGCCTGGCGGAGGATACGGATATTTATAGCGGTGGCTCGAGCGACACCCCCAATGTTCTGATGGTCATGGATACCGGCGCCAACTTCAGCTCAAATGCGGCCAATCCTTGCACAGCTTACGCTTCCGGTGGGGCGCCGTCTTTGGGGGGCACAGGCGGCGGGGTTGAGCAATGCGCGCTCGTTGACGCGATCGAAAGCCTGCCCTTGGGTGCCGTAAATATTGGCCTAATGGTCAATAATGGCAATAACTTTACCGATGGCGCCGCTGCGGGCGTGGGGCCTTGCATCGGCAGCGAAGGGGGCTGTCTGGTCAAGCATCTCACGCTGATGGATGCTGAGGGCAAATCGGCTCTGATCAGCTTTATCAAGAGTTGGAAAACTTCCGGGAGCAATTCTTCGACCGAATTCAATGTCAAATCGGGCGGTGACAGAACGGGCAGCAATATGCAGGAGGCTTGGGCCTACTACACCGGCAAGATCGGTTTATCCGGGAAAGATTATGTCACCAACATTTTGGACAGCGGATGCCAGAAAAACTTCATCATCGATATCGGCAACTCGTTCAGCAATTCCGGCGGGCCTGGCGATACGGCCCAATCCGACCCCAATAACAGCTCTACGGGTTTGCCATCAGCACAAGTTGCCGCAACGGCCGCGCAAAAAATAAAACTTTCCAATACGGTCACCTTCAAGGAAACGACCTGCGGGGTAACGAGCCTGGCAGCCGGGAGCGCTGCCAGTGACTGGTCCAATAACTGGGCTGACGAATGGGCGCGCTACATGCGCGAAACAGATGGCTCGTCAACGCTGGATGGCACGCAGAAAATCACGACCTATACCATAGGCGTCATCAATAACGGCCCCAACGACTGCAAGCCGGATTATCCTGCCTTGCTGTCCAATATGGCTACCTATGGTGGCGGCAAGTACTTCCAGACCGGCAATGCGTCGGAGGTAAAGAATGCGCTGCTCAAAATCCTCAATGAAGTGCAGGCGGTCAACAGCGTGTTTTCCGCGTCCAGCTTGCCGGTCAGCGTGAATGCGCAGGGCACTTATTTGAACCAGATTTACATGGGCATGTTCCGCCCCGATGAGACCGGCGCGCCGAGATGGCTGGGCAACATGAAGCAATATAGTTTTGTCGCCACACGTAATCCGGACACCCATCTCATTGACCTGTCTTTAGGAGACAGCCTGAGTGACGCCGCCATCAGCTCCGGAGGCACGGGCTTTATTTCCCCCAACTCGGTCAGTTACTGGACTTGCGGCGGCAACCCCAGCGTGCGTGCGTGCAGCCCGGTGGCAGACCCTGCGGGTGGTTTCTGGGTTAACCACCCGCAAAGTGCGGGGGGCGCCTATGATTTGCCGGATGGTGAGCTGGTGGAAAAGGGCGGCGCGGCTCAGGTTATGCGCCTGGCCAATCTGACCGCCGATTACGCAACCACTGCCGGCCTGTCAACCAACCCGCGCAAGCTGTACACCTATTGCCCGAGCGGGGCTAGCTGTAATGCCGACCTGACCGACTCGGCCAATGCCTTTGCCACCACCAATGCCGGCATCACCGCGTCGATGTTTGGTTCTTCTTCGTCGCTGATAGTCAATAGCATCGTCCGAACGGGTACCACCGCGCTGGTGACCACCAATAGCGTACATGGCTATGCGGATGGCGCATCCGTCACGATCAGTGGCGCCGAGCAAAGCGAATATAACGTGACGCAGGCTATAACGGGTGCTAGCGGCACCACCTTCACGATCACGGGGCTGCCGGATTATCCGACGACCCCGTCGACGGGCGCCTACACAGCCTCCCTGCACGGTTCCGGCACAAAGGACATCACCGATATTTCGGTTGCGGCCAGTACCACAGCCAATGCCAATGGGTGCGCATCGGGCACCATTCCCAACATCAATTGTGTCCGGGTCACGGTTACCGTACCGGGTCACGGCTACAGCGATGGCGCTTTTGTCGTCATCGCAGGAGTTTCTCCCGCCCAATACAGCGGTTCATTCTTTATTGCGAATGTGACGGTCGATACTTTTACTTATGATGTGTCTGTCACGCCCACCTCGCCCTCGGTGAATGCGTATTCGGTCAAATTACCTACCCCAGCCGCTAATACGATCTCGGAAATCAAAAAGGTAACGGGCGATTGCACCGTATTTGCGAACACGCATGGCTATTCCAATGGGGCATCTGTCACCATTTCCGGCAATTCTGACTGGAACGGTACTTACACGGTAGCCAGCGCGACAACGAATACCTTTGAGATAGCGCTCAATTGCAATTCCACCGGTACGGGCGGGAATGTTGTTCTTGATACGCCAACGATCAGCATTGCAGCAGGCAACATTTCCCGTGACAGTGCCACGGCCACCACCGCGACGGCTGTGGCCGCCAGCGCGGTCACTCATAACGCGACCTATACACTATCCTACGTGTCGGGCTCGGGGAGCAACGAATCACAATATGTAACATCAGGAGGAAGCCGGTCTATCGTGGCTACCTGCGCATCAGGGGCAACCTGTACCACATTTACTTTTCCGCTGGACGGTGTCGCATTTTCGACGACATTGACGACGAGCACCCCGACCGTTGCCCTGTCAGGCACACCGATCACCATTGATGCAGGCAAAATTACCCGCTCGGGAACTACAGCCACAGTGAGCAATGTGGCTGCGGCCTCCGCCTTCGCCACGGGCCAATACATCGACATTGGCGTATCGGGTGCCTCAGTGGGCATCGAAAGCGCTTACCTCAGCCCAGCCGATGGATGGGAAATCACCTGCGACGCCGGATGTGATACTTCCTTCACGTTCGGCCCGGTGACGCTTTCACCCGCCACGCCAGCCACTGGCGCAGTCATTCGTGCCTACCAGGGATCGACGCCGCCCGACAGGGATTCCCTGATCAATTGGGTGCGAGGCCATGATAATTTTGGTGATGAACCTGGCCCGGGCGGCAGCATCACCGTGCGTCCATCGTTCCACGGAGATGTGCTGCATTCGCGGCCGGTGGCCATCAATTATGGCGGCACCACCGGGGTGGTGGTTTTTTATGGCGCCAACGATGGCGTGTATCGCGCGGTCAATGGCAACCAGAGTAACCACGCCGAGAGCACACTGCCTGTTCCAGGCAGCGAACTGTGGGGGTTTGTTCCCCCCGAATTTTTCGGCAAATTCAACCGGCAACGCACCAACAGCCCGGTGCTGCTGTTGCCGTCAACACTGACCGGAATTGAGCCTACCCCCGAAAGAAAGGATTATTTCGCTGATGGTTCCACCAGCGTTTACCAGTTGTTGAACGCTGATGGGACAACCGACAATGCCTACATCTACCTCGCCATGCGTCGGGGAGGCGATTTCATTTATGCGCTTGATGTGTCAGATCCAGCCAGCCCGGAGTTTCTGTGGAAAATCGAGCCACCTGGCTTGACCAACGCAAGCGGTTTTACCGAAAGCACTGATTTCGCTGAGCTCGGGGAGACTTGGTCAGCGCCGAAAGTGGCACGGATCAAGGGATATAACGATGGTAGCGGCAACGCAAAACCGGTGATGATCTTCGGTGCCGGCTACTCCACGACACAGGATACCGAACCGGCTACAGCCGACATCAAGGGGCGTGGAATATATATTGTGGATGCGGAAACAGGCGCTTTGGTGTGGCGGGCCACCTATGGCGCCAGCCCCAACTGCACTGCGCTCACTACCCCAAAATGTACTTGTGCCGGTGTGGGTACGTTGCCGGGGAATTGCACGGTAGCGGGGATGGATTACAGCATTCCGGCAGATATCACTCTGATGGATCGGGACAGCGACGGCTACATAGATCGTTTGTATGCCGTTGATGTGGGCGGCAATGTGTGGCGGGTGGATCTGCAACGCGAAGGCAACACGACCAACAATACGCCGGATTACTGGAAAGTGAACCAGGTCGCCTCACTGGGCGGTGGAGGAGTTCCCTTGCGCAAGTTTTTCTATCCGCCTGACGTGCTGCCGACCAATACCTTTGACGCCGTGATCGCGGGTTCGGGTGACCGTGAACACCCGCTGTCCTCCACCGGGACGCTGGATCGGATTTTTGTGCTGAAGGATCTGCCCGGAAACGATGGCAGCGGCCTGACAACCATCGTGCCGGGCCACCTGTTCGATGCCACGAGCGTTGCTTATGACCATGCTGCGGTTGGCTCCGATGGTAGCACTACACCCAATATGGGCTATTTTAAAGATAAATTAGCGGGTGAAAAGATCGTTAATGCGCCCCTTACGGTGGCCGGCTATACCTACTACGGCACCAACCAGCCTGCCGATTCGGATTCATGTAGCGCAAACCTGGGAATTGCCAAGGGATATAGACTTGATCCCTTGACCGGAACGGAAACATTTACCGTGTACGATGGGGGTGGGCTGCCGCCTTCTCCTGTGGCCGGTGTGGTTATCGTGACCGTGGAGGGAGAAGACGGGACGAGTACGGTGCCCTTCTGTATTGGCTGCGGTGGCGATCCCGGTTGTGTTGGGGCTGACTGTGAATCTGCTCTTGGCGGCGCCAAACCGACCATCAATGTTCCGACCAGCCGCACCCGAACCTACTGGTATAGGGAAGTGGATTGATTCGAGGACGCTGGTATCCCGCTGCTCCCTGTTGCCCGACAGGGAGCATTATTAACTCAGATAACCCATTTGGGCGTAGATCGGGCTTCAGCCCGACATGCCTATCCTGAGTTTGTCGAAGCGGTCGGGTTAAAACCAGACCTGCAACCCATTGATTTTGCAATGCCTAGAGGGCTAACAAGCTATTCTGGATGAAGAGGAGAGTATTGTACCCCCGCTATTTTTTTGTTAGCATATGCCAATACATATGTCATCATTCAATTTGGAGAGTTTATGCGTACTGAACGACAAGTCAGCCTGTTTAAAAACGGGCGCAACCAGGCTCTGCGTATTCCGCGCGAATTTGAACTGGCCGGTAACAAGGCTATCGTTCGGAAGGAAGGTGAATGCTTGATTATTGAGCCTGTTCAGCGCCGCTCACTGTTGGCGATGCTGGATACATGGGAGCCACTTGAAGAGGATTTGCCAGAAATTGCAGATTTGACTGCCGAACCGGTGGATATCTGAAATGGCAGAAACAGCCTATCTGCTGGATACCAACATCCTGTCTGATCTCATCAAACGCCCCGCAGGAACCATTGCGCAACATATTGCCACAGTTGGCGAAGATGCGGTTTGTACCAGCATAGTGGCTGCATGCGAGCTGCGTTATGGCGGAATGAAAAGAGGCTCGCCTACTATCCCGGAAAAAATAGAGCAATTATTGTCCGTGATCGATGTGTTGCCGCTGGAAATTGATGTAGACCGTGAATACGGTAGGATCCGCAGTTCGCTGGAAAAGGCTGGCACAACTATCGGCGCAAATGATATGTTGATCGCAGCACATGCTCTTTCGCAAAACCTTACGTTGGTAACCGGCAACACCAGCGAATTTTCCAGGATCGATGGACTCAAGCTGGAAAACTGGCTCAAACTGTAGATCAAATGCGGCGACGCACTTTCGATTTCTGAAGTGCCATTGGAGCCAGCCCTCTTTTAGTGAATATTGCAGCGTTTCTCTCTATTGCTTGTCACCCGAGCACGCCTTACAATGTTCCGTAATTCTTCCGTACTGAGGTAACGATCATGTCGACCATCGCACAAGCACACGAACGCATTGACTTGCGCACATCGCCGGAGATCAAGGAATTGATCGTCCGGGCCGCCACCACTGCCGGCATGTCGGTCAGCGCCTTCTTGCTCGGAACGGCTCAGGAACGCGCCAAGCAAATCCTCGCTGAAAGCGAAATGATCACGCTGACCTCACGTGACTGGAGTGCATTTGCCAAGGCTCTGGACAACGCTGATAAGCCTCGGCCGAAACTGTCCGCCGCCATGAAACGTCACCGTGATTGGCAGCAGGACAAGAGTTGAGTTTAATTTTTTCCGGGGGCATCGAGCCACTATCGTTGGGCCACAATCGGCGATCATTTTCCTGTGGCGTCGACGCTCTGGATGAATATTTGCGCCGCTTTGCCGGTCAGCATGCGGCAGCCAACATCAGCAGAACCTACGTTGCCACTGATGGCGCAGAGGTTTTTGGCTTCTACAGCTTGGCCATGTCTGGCATCCGCAAGGAAAACTTGCCCACCAAGCAGGCCAGTCGCTTTCCAAGTTTTCCGCTGCCTGTAGCACGTCTGGCACGATTAGCGGTGGCATTGCGCTACCAGCGCCAAGGGCTCGGCGAACTGCTTCTGGCTGATGCGCTGCAGCGATGCCTGCGACTGTCTGTTGAGATCGGGATGATCGGCGTTATCGTTGATGCCAAGGATGAACAGGCACGCGGATGGTACGAGCGTTACGAATTCGAACGGTTTCCCGATTCACCACTGAGTTTGTGGCTACCGACGACAGCCATCGAAAAAATGTAACTATTTTAGTCACGTACAAGTTGAATCCTGTCAAAACATGACAGGAATTGTGCCGTTGTAGGTCGGGCTTCGCCCGACATCTTTATCCGGCGGGTAGAACCCGCCCTTTTATATTGCTCTTTAAAGTGATGGGAATTGAAATTAGTCGGGAGCTTGGTTTGCCAGAGATTTTTTCTGCACAAAGCGGTCGCGCAAGTTGTTATTTGGAATTTCGGGCAACTTTGATACAATCGCGTCCGCTTTTTCAACTTACAACAGGTGGGAGATATAAATGTCTATTGAACAACGCGTTAAAAAGATCGTTGCCGAGCAACTTGGCGTGAATGAATCAGAAGTCAAAAACGAATCTTCTTTCGTCAACGATTTGGGTGCCGATTCTCTGGATACCGTCGAGCTGGTGATGGCTCTGGAAGAAGAGTTCGAATGCGAAATCCCCGACGAAGACGCGGAAAAGATCACCACCGTCCAGCAAGCCATCGATTACGTTCTGGCGCATCAGAAGTAACTTTCTTCTTTAATTCTGTTTCCCCACCCTTCATTACTATCCGGCGGAGTCAGTTTGTCTAAACGTAGAGTTGTCATTACCGGACTGGGGATTATCTCCCCAGTCGGGATCGGGATTCCCGCTGCCTGGCAGAACATTGTCGCGGGGAAATCTGGGATCACTAAAATCACCCATTTCGATGCCAGTGCCATGGCCGCGCAGATCGCCGGTGAAGTGAAGGATTTTGACGTCACCCAATACCTTCCAGCCAAGGATGCGCGCCGCATGGATCGCTTTATCCATTTTGGCTTGGTGGCCGGTATGGAGGCGTTCAAGGATTCCGGCCTGGAAGTTTCCGAGCAGAATGCCGAACGTATCGGCGTGAACATCGGCTCTGGCATCGGCGGCCTGCCGATGATCGAGGATACACACAACGATTACCTGGCCGCAGGGCCGCGCAAAATCTCGCCATTTTTCATTCCGGGCACCATCATCAACATGATCTCCGGCAATCTGTCGGTGATGTACGGGTTGAAGGGGCCGAATCTGGCGATGGTTTCCGCCTGTACCACCGGCACGCATTGCATCGGCGAATCGGCGCGCATCATCGAGTATGGCGATGCGGATGTAATGATTGCTGGCGGAGCGGAAGCAACCATTGGCCCGCTGGCGGTGGGTGGCTTTGCCGCCGCGCGCGCGCTCAGCACGCGCAACGATGATCCGGCTACCGCCAGCCGCCCGTGGGACAAGGATCGCGACGGCTTCGTGATCGGCGAAGGCGCGGGGGTGATGGTGCTGGAAGAATACGAGCACGCCAAGGCGCGCGGCGCAAAGATTTACGCGGAGCTGGCCGGTTACGGTATGAGTGGCGACGCTTACCATATTACCTCTCCCAATACCGATGGGCCGAAGCGCAGCATGTTGAACGCATTGCGCAACGCCGGGCTGAATCCGCAGGATGTGCAGTACGTCAACGCGCACGGCACTTCGACGCCAATGGGCGACAAAAACGAAACCGACGCGATCAAGCTGGCGTTTGGCGACCATGCCGGGAAGCTGGTGGTGAATTCCACCAAGTCGATGACCGGCCATCTGCTGGGCGGCGCGGGCGGAATCGAGTCGATATTCTGCGCGCTGGCGGTACACCATCAAATTTCGCCACCGACCATCAATATTTTCGAGCAGGATCCGGAGTGCGATCTGGACTTCTGCGCAAATACTGCACGCGATATGAAAATTGATGTCGCGGTGAACAATAACTTCGGCTTCGGCGGAACCAACGGTTCTTTAGTGTTCCGCAAAGTCTGATCCTTTCCCTACGCGATGCTGGTCAACGGTATACCCGGTAACACGATCAGCATCCGCGACCGCGGCCTGCTCTACGGCGACGGGGTGTTCCGCACCCTGCGTGTCATCCGGGGCAAGGCGCTGCACTGGCCTCTGCATTACCTGAAACTTCAGCATGACTGTGCCAAGCTGGCCATAGCCTGCCCGGATGAGGCGCTGCTTTGCGCCGAGCTGGATCAAGTGCTCGCGCAGCATCCGGACGGCGTGGTGAAGCTGATCGTCACGCGCGGCGAAGGCGCGCGGGGTTATACGCCGTCCGCCGCTGTGATGCCCACGCGTATCTGGGACTTCTCGCCTGTGCCGGACTACCCTCCGGAATGGGCAACGCTGGGCATCAGGGCGCGCGTATGCAGCTTGCGCCTGTCCGCCCAACCTCGCTTGGCCTGCGTCAAGCACCTCAACCGCCTGGAAAATGTGCTGGCAGCGGCGGAGCTGAACGATGCGCAATTGCACGATAATCAGCTTGCCGAAGGGCTGTTGCTGGATGCCGGGGAGCATCTGATCGAAGGCATACGCAGCAACCTGTTTCTGGTGGTGCAGGGGCGGCTGGTTACCCCCGACTTGTCGCGTTGCGGTGTGGCTGGGATACAGCGCGGGCGGGTCATGGCATGGGCGTTGCAGCATGGTATCGCGCTGGAAGTGCGCGATGTCGGGCTGGAAGAAGCGGCGCATGCCGACGAGCTGTTTATCGTAAACAGCGTCATCGGGCTGTGGCCGGTACGCGAAATGGAGCAACGTCACTGGAGCCATTTTCCGGTCGCCGAGCAAATCCGACACGGCCTTGACCGGCAGGACGCTTGAGGGAGTCTCTAAAATTCAGTGCGTAGGCTACGCTTTGCCCAACCTACGGAAAGGCAACTTCCCATTTTTGTTACGCCTGGCTTAACATGAAGCAACACGAAATGAAACTCCAAACCCCCTCCAACTCCCCCTTGTCAGGGGGAGAGCCCACCTCCTCCCCTGACAAGGGGAGGCTGGGAGGGGTTTGGGGTAAAAGGTGGAGCAATCTTGCGAGGTGTTTCATCATCAGGGGTGGCTACTGCCATGCCAGTTAGGATGATGCGACGATTATTCACTCTGATAATGTTACTGGCGCTGTTCGCTGCGGCCGGGCTGGGCTATTACGCTTACCGCCCCTTGCAGTTGCCCGCCACGCCGTTTGAATTCGAATTGAAGCAGGGCAGCAGCCTGAAAAGCATGGCGCGGGATATGCGGCAGGCCGGCCTGTTGCAACAGGAGGTGTTGTTCGTCTGGCTGGGGCGTTTGCTGGGTAAATCAACGCAACTCAAGGCGGGCAATTACGCGCTGGAGCGCCCGCTTTCACCGCTCGAACTGCTGGACATATTTACCAAAGGCGATGTCAGCCAAAATCAGGTGAGCGTGATCGAAGGCTGGACGTTCAAACAGTTGCGCGCCGCATTGAACACCAGCCCGGACATCGCGCATGACACGTTAAACCTGAGCGATGCGGAAATATTGCAGCGCATCGGCGCGACAGAAACCCATCCAGAGGGCCTGTTTTTCCCCGACACCTACTACTTTGCCGCAGGCAGCAGCGATTTGGCGATCATCAAACGCGCCTATCGGGTCATGCAGCAGCGCCTGCAAGAGGCATGGGCCGGGCGCGATGCGGGCTTGCCCCTGCAAACCCCTTATCAGGCGCTGATCCTGGCCTCCATCGTCGAGAAGGAAACCGGCACACCTGCCGACCGAGCCCTGATCGCCGGGGTGTTCGTGAACCGCCTGCGCAAGGGCATGCTGCTGCAAACCGACCCGACCGTAATTTACGGCTTGGGCGAGCAATTTGACGGCAATCTGCGCAAACGCGATTTGCTGGCCGACACCGCTTACAATACCTACACGCGTGGCGGATTGACGCCTACGCCGATTGCTTTGCCGGGTATGGCCGCATTGCAGGCGACCTTGCATCCGGCGAAGACCGACGCGCTATACTTTGTGGCGCGCGGCGACGGCAGCTCGCAATTTTCCGGGACGTTGGAGCAGCACAATCGTGCGGTTAACCGTTATCAGAAATAACGGATAGCGTTTATCTTGCCCCCTCGAAAAACTTGTCAACTCTGCCTATCGGTGGCGGTTCTTCGGCATTCGAATTCAAAAAGTGTATGGTCAATTACAGTTGCCAAACGCGGTTTTTTGTGGAAATATCACCGGCACAATGTAGTGTCCTTCTCGATACAAACATTCTGGTGGCGGGACTTTCCAGCCGGAATGGTGCATCGTTTCAACTGCTGCGGCATTGTTTCGATGGCAAATTTGAAATCGTCGCTTCCGTTCCGCTTTGGCTGGAATACGAGGCAATACTGAAGCGCGCGGAGATACGCAAAATGCACGGGTTATCGGCGCGCGACATAGACGACTTACTTAATAACCTGGCTGTCGCAGTCAGGCCGACAGCCCTGCATTACCTGTGGAGACCTCAACTATCCGATCCGGGTGACGAAATGGTATTGGAAACCGCACTGAATGGCGCTGCCGAAGTGCTGGTCACTTTCAATATCGGAGATTTCAAACCGGCAGCCGACAGATTTGGATTGAAGTTGTTACGACCAGCCGATTTTTTGAATACGCTAAAAAGGAGCAAACCATGAGCCAATTCGCCTTGAGGCTACCCAACTCGCTGCACGGCTACGCAAAAGAAGTCGCGCAGCAGGATGAAACCTCGCTTAATCAATTCATCGTCACAGCCGTGGCAGAAAAACTTTCCGCCATGCGCACGGAAGAATTCTTCCGCGAGCGCGCCGCCAAAGCCAAACCGAGCCGCCTGGATAAGATACTCGCCAAAGTGCCGGACACGACTCCGTTGAAAGGTGATGAACTGCCTTGAGTGAGTTGGTCGCAAACGGACAGTTCGAGGAAGTAGAAAAAGATGCCTAAAAAATATCGCAGCGATGCCCTCGCTGCCATCCATGAAACGATGGAGGCGCTGCATGATGTGGGCGCCATCAACAAACAGATGATGCGCGAATTCGACGAAACCTGCCTGACGCCCGTGCATACACTCAGCCCCCGAAGAGATCAAAGCCCTGCGCCTGCGCGAGCACATCTCCCAGCCAGTTTTTGCGCGTTACCTGAACGTCTCCAAAAACCTGGTTTCCGACTGGGAGCGCGGCGTCAAAAAACCGGGCGGCCCAGCCTTGCGCCTGCTGGCGTTGATCCAGAAAAAAGGGCTTATGGCGATTGCCTGAGTTATGTCGGAAAATTAATCCGTACCTTATCGCTCTGGAAGTCGTGCGGTTGACGTGTTTGCAAGACCTGCCCCACATGTTCAAATTCGATGGTAGACCCCGTTAGCTTAGTGATGCCCATCCGTATTGAAATGCTGACTACCACAGTGTAATCTGCCGCAATGGACAACAACGGTGATCTCCCTCTTCGAATCCGCGACGCGGCAAAAAAGAAGTGCCTCTTTCTGCCACATGCGCTACGGCAGATGAACAGGCCGGAACGCATGATCAGCACTGGAGAAATCCGTCATGTGATCGAGCACGGCGAGATCATCGAAAACTATCCGGAAGATGCCAGAGGCCATAGCTGTCTTATGCTGGGTCGCGGAGAATACAAGCGCCCGATTCACATTGTCTGCGCCCACAAGGAAGGCTACTTGGCCATCATCACGGCCTACATACCCGGCGAGATAGAATGGGACGATGATTTCAAAACGAGGAGAACACCATGAAATGCCTGCACTGCCAAGGTGAAATGAAAAAAGGCGAAACCCAGTTCCATATTGACCGCAAGGGCTGCCACCTGACTCTGGACAGGGTTCCGGCGTGGGTGTGCTCGCAGTGCGGCGAACCCTATTTTGAAGCGGCGGAAGTAGACGCCATCCAAGACCTCATCCAGTCCGTCGAAGAAAAATCCCACGCCATCGCGCTGGCCGCTTGACTCGTTTACTCACTCCCCGCAACACCTGTTCAGTGCTACAGAGCTAGACTTGACCCTGTGTTTCCGATAATTCAAAGATGCGCCATATAACTATACTTTTTCTACTGGCTGTATTCTTGACCCCGCTGACCGGCTGCGTGGAGCAGCCCGTACGTCATCAAGCGTTCATCGGCGCGACGTTGCCCAGATTGCTTCCTGTCAGGGAATTCGTGGCAAATACCGATTACAACGGCGGCTACAAGGTTTCGCCTGACGGAAAAAAGCTCGCCTGGATCGGTGTACACAGATTGGCTCCTGCGATTTTCGTCAAGACGATAGGGCAAGACGATGCTCGCACATTGAGCCTCACCTCTTTTGACTTCAGATGGGCTGGCGATAGTCGCCGCCTGCTGCTACTCAAGGATCGCAAAGGTGATGAGAATTCTCACGTCTGGGTTCTGGATAGCGAACACCCCGAAGAGCAAGCTGTCGATCTGACACCGTCAGACAATACTCACGCGGAAATCCTGACAGTTATCCCTGGCAGCAGTTCTGTTCTCGTTGTGCATAACCAGCGCGATGCGCGCTCACTCGATCTCTACCGCACAGACATCGTGTCGCATACCTCTACGCTCGTTGCGGAGAACCCCGGTGATGTTGCCTCGTGGGTCGTTGATAACAAGGGAGTGTTATGCGGCCGGGTGCGCTACGGCGGAGATCGCAACTGGCTAGAGTTCAAGCAAGGCGATGCCTGGCGCACGATTTATTCGTGGAAGGCCACAGATGCCGTGGAAGTCCTGAGTGTCGCTGCCGATCATCAGCGGCTGTGGCTACGATCTAACCGCGAACGTGATCGTGTTGCTCTGCTCTCGATTTCAGCAATCGATGGCAGCGAAAAGATTTTCAACGAAGACCCGGATGTCGATGTCGGCGAAGTTGGCATGAGCGATGTGACGGGTGAGCCGATGTTCGCACAGTTCTATCCCGATTATCCCCGCACCGAAATCTTCGACAGTGGGCTGCGCGATAGCTTGCAGGTATTTCGCAGCAAGATGACGGACGGAGGCAAACAGAAGCAAGGGATAGAAATCCTCAGCGTTGACCAGCGCGAAGAGAACTTCATACTCAGCAGCTATGACCATACCGGAAAATCCTACTACTTGTGGAGCCGACAATCCGGTAGCGAGACGTTGTTGGGCAGCGATGCCTCGCGTCTTCATGCGGCGAAATTTGCGCCGATCCGTCCCGTCGCATTCAAGAGCCGCGATGGGCTGACGCTGCACGGCTATCTGACGTTGCCGCAAGGCGTTGCACCGCACAAATTACCGATGGTCTTGTTGGTACACGGCGGCCCTTTCGCCCGTAATCTGTGGGCTGATCCAGATTTTAAAGCGGACGCGACGCGTGTCCAGTTTCTGGCAAATCGGGGCTACGCGGTATTGCAGATCAATTACCGGGGCTCGACGGGCTATGGTCGCAAGTTCTACGAAGCGGCCATCGGCGAGTTAGCCGGTACGATGCAGCTGGACTTGCTGGATGCCACGGACTGGGCGATCCGCGAAGGCATTGCCGACCCGCAGCATATTGCCATCATGGGTGGCAGTTACGGCGGTTACGCCACGCTGTTCGCGTTGACGCATTCTCCGCAAACTTTTGCCTGCGGGATCGATATTTTCGGCCCATCCGATCTTGTTTCTTTGCTGGACAAATTTCCGCCTTACTGGCAATCCGTTTTGCCCGTGTGGCATCGTTTTGTCGGAGACACCACATCAGCCGAGGTTCGTCGCCAACTCACGGATAAATCTCCTTTGAAAAATGCAGCCAAGGTCGAGCGACCGCTTCTGATCATCCAAGGTACTGGCGATGTGCGCGTCGCAATAGAACAGTCCGATAACATGGTCGCGGCACTACAAGCGGCAGGCAAACCGGTCGAGTATATGAGGATTGGCGGCATGGGGCATGGCAGTGGACATTGGCCGCACAACCTAAGGATTTACCGCAAGACCGAAGATTTTCTCAGTGAATGTCTCGGAGGCAGAAGCGGCGGGTTTGATTATTATCAATTAGCTGCCTGGGCATTGTAGTTTCCAGTTCACCTCACCCTCATCATTGGCGCTTGTGCTACCCAGATAGTTACGCCCTCTCCGGTTTGGCGCTACGCTGTACGAGGCAATCGCCCCATTCCCCGTACAATACGCCCCTCACCATGGCCATCATCACCTTCCCCAACAGCCCCTACCGCCTGCACCAGCCGTTCGAACCGGCGGGCGATCAGCCTGTGGCTATCGCGCAACTGGTGGAGGGACTCAACGATGGCTTGGCGTTCCAGACGCTGCTAGGCGTGACCGGTTCCGGCAAGACCTTCACGATGGCGAACGTGATCGCGCGCACCGGGCGTCCGGCCATCGTGATGGCGCCGAACAAGACGCTGGCGGCGCAGTTGTATTCCGAGTTGCGCGATTTCTTTCCCGAGAACGCGGTGGAGTATTTCGTCTCCTATTACGACTACTACCAGCCCGAGGCCTATGTGCCGTCGCGCGACGTGTATATCGAGAAGGATTCCAGCATCAACGAGCAGATCGAGCAGATGCGCCTGTCCGCGACCAAGGCGCTGCTGGAGCGCGAGGACTCCGTGATCGTCGCGACGGTGTCGGCGATCTACGGTATCGGCGACCCGGTGGATTACCACGGCATGATCCTGCACCTGCGCCACAACGAGAAAATGGCGCAGCGCGACGTGATCAGGCGCCTCGTCGAGATGCAGTACGAGCGCAACGACATCGATTTTTCGCGCGGCAAGTTCCGCGTGCGCGGCGATGTGATCGACATCTTTCCGGCGGAAAGCAGCGAACACGCGTTGCGCCTGACGCTGTTCGACGACGAGGTGGAAACGCTGTCGCTGTTCGACCCGCTCACCGGCCACATCCTGCAGAAGGTGCCGCGCTACACCGTCTACCCGTCCAGCCATTACGTCACGCCGCGTGCGACAGTGCTGGCCGCGCTGGAGACCATCAAGGTCGAGCTGGCCGAGCGCATCGCGTTCTATCAGCGCGAGAACAAGCTGGTCGAGGCGCAGCGCATCGAGCAGCGCACCCGCCACGACCTGGAGATGCTCAACGAAATCGGCTTCTGCAAGGGCATCGAAAACTATTCGCGCCACCTGTCCGGGCGCAAGCCGGGCGACCCGCCGCCGACGCTGCTGGATTACCTGCCGCCGAACGCGCTGATGTTCATCGACGAGAGCCACGTCACCATCCCGCAGATCGGCGGGATGTACAAGGGCGACCGCGCGCGCAAGGAAAATCTGGTCAACTACGGTTTCCGTCTGCCGTCCGCGATGGACAACCGTCCGCTACGCTTCGACGAATTCGAAAAGGTGATGCGCCAGTCTGTGTTCATTTCCGCGACGCCATCGACCTATGAGGCCGAACACGCCGGGCAGGTGGTGGAGCAGGTAGTGCGCCCCACCGGGTTGATCGACCCGCAGATCGAAGTGCGCCCGGCCACACACCAGGTGGACGATCTGATGTCCGAGGTCAGGCTGCGAGTGGGGAAGGGCGAGCGCGTGCTGGTGACCACGCTGACCAAGCGCATGGCGGAAGACCTGACCGATTATTTTTCCGAGCACGGCATCAAGGTGCGCTACCTGCACTCGGACATCGAGACCGTCGAGCGCGTCGAAATCATCCGCGACCTGCGCCTCGGCATGTTCGACGTGCTGGTCGGCATCAACCTGCTGCGCGAAGGGCTGGATATTCCCGAGGTGTCGCTGGTCGCGATACTCGATGCCGACAAGGAAGGTTTCCTGCGTTCCGAACGCTCGCTGATCCAGACCATCGGCCGCGCCGCACGCCATATCAACGGCAAGGCGATTCTGTATGCGGACCGGATCACCGACTCGATGCGCCGCGCGATCGAGGAGACCGATCGCCGCCGTATCAAGCAGGTGGCGCACAATTTCGCGCACGGCATCACCCCGCAGGGCGTGCAGAAGCGCATCAAAGACATCATCGAAGGCACATATGAGCCTGATGCTGCGCGCAGCCAACTCAAGGCCGCGCAGGCTCAGGCGAAGTATCTGGCGATGAGCGCAAAGGAAGTGTCGAAGGAAATCGCCCGGCTGGAAAAGGACATGCTGCAAGCCGCGAAAAACCTGGAATTCGAGCGCGCCGCCGAACTGCGCGACCAGTTGAAGAAACTGCGCGAGAGCGTGTTTTTATCGGGGGTGTGAAATGCAACAGGGCAGGCTGCACGTCCTATCACAACACCTCGTGCATCGCCGCATAGGTGCGCCCGACATCCACCTCATTCATCGCACAGCACATCGGCAACGAGACGATCCGTTAAATTGAATTGGAATTACCGGCACACCTCATCATGACGGCCTCATTCATGCCTAAAAGTATAAAAGCTACAATTCTCGAAAGCCTTTGCCTCTTCCAAAGGTGAGTTGCAGACAAACATTGAGAGCAACTGACGATCAACAGAGATCGATGCCCCTGCATACTTGGATGTCCCTGTAGCGGTCAGCCACGAGGCAAGGCGTGAGCAGGAAACCGCATACATCCCAAAACCAAACCCCCTCCAGCTCCCCCTTGTCAGGGGGAGAGCAATGCTCCTCACCTGACAAGGGGAGGCTGGGAGGGGTTTGAGCGCTACCGATAGAATTACCACCACTTTCGAATGCACCCGCCATTCTCCAAGCTGTCCTTCATGCACCGTTCGTTCAATAAATCTAACCGTTTGTCTTGCCAGTTTTCCGGTCGTCCAACTATCAAACCACCCGTCTTCTATGAATTGACCCTATCAGAGCCGCTAAATAAACTGCTTTCGCGTGGCAAGCTTATCGAAAGATGAGGGCGCAAATTCACCGGCCAAAGGGAAACTAGTAGAGCGTTCCATTAAAACAGTTACAAATAAACCGTTCGGCCTGAGCTTGTCGAAGGCCAGTGTTGGCAGGCAACCAGCGGTTCGACAAGCTCACCGCGAACGGTAATGGTTTTGCTGGAACGCACTACTAGGGCAGCGGGACTGCAACATGGGTGAGCCATGTTTTTACTGCCAGTTCCTGCGGTGTTTTGAAGCATTAAAGGAGCGCATCATGTCCATCCATATATTTG
>JAUYJO010000181.1 GCA_030700315.1 Gallionella sp. | reverse complement strand
GCCGCACCCGCCAGCATGAAGTATATGTAGAGAACGAGCCGTTGATGCAGGTCGAGACACAACACCCGCAGACATAGTTGCGCTCATGCAAAAAACAAAAGCCGAACGGTGAAAACCGTGCGGCTTTTTGTTACCCCTGTTGTAACTACTCAGGTGCTGCTGCTTTTCTCCTTCCCCTTGCAGGGGGGGCTGGGATGGGGGTAGAAAGGTGGTGTAAAAGACACTTTGCGATGACTCCACCCTCCCACCCCCATCCTAACCTTCCCCCTTCCAGGGGGAAGGGACTGGCGTTGTGGCTATCTTTGAGCATACCGCTTCGACCTGAGTAGTTATCCCCTATAAATCCGGGCAGATGGCAACTGCCCAGATTAAGTGTCCCCGCGATCTTTGCGCCGCGAAACACTGGTGTACTGTCGAAGTGGCAATCAAAAATAAAAAGATCAGACGGAACTCTTGCTGCCACCATATCCAGCCCGCCTTCGATCCAAGCACCAACCAGTTGCACACCATGTTCATGCACCGGAGCTTGCTCATCCCCGCCTAGGGCGAGGAAACGCAGGAAGGCGGCGCGCACGATATTGTCGTCGTTCGCCGCTTCGGGGCGTTCAGCCGAGATGTTCGCAACTGTCCCCTGCTGGCAGGCTTCCAGCAGTTTTCGTTCCGCCGGTTTGAGCGGCTGAAATTCGGCCAACGTGCGACCTGCGGGTTTACGAGTTGCGGTCATGAACGTGGTTCCCGAAAAGGTGTGACCGTCATCGGATCATCGAGGCGATGAATCAATATGCATTGCACATGCCGTAGGGGCGCGATTTATCGCGCCCTGTTCGTCGCGCCATTGTCGTATTGGGCGCGATGAATCGCGCCCCTACATTCCGCACCGTTTTGGGCGTGATGAATCACGCCCCTACGGTTGTGTCCTGTTCCAGCAACGCGCCGATTTCTTCCAGCGCGGGCAGCTCCTGCAAGGCGCGCAGGTTGAGGTCGTCGAGCATCTGTTTGGTGGTGGCGAACAGTTCCGGCTTGCCCGGTGTGTCGCGCGTGCCGACCACTTCTACCCAACCGCGCGCTTCGAGTGTTTTCAATATTTGCGAGGAGACCGTCACGCCGCGTATTTCCTCGACGTCGCCGCGCGTGACCGGCTGGTGGTAGGCGATGATGGCGAGCGTTTCCAGCACGGCGCGAGAGTAGCGTGGCGGTTTTTGCGGGTTGAGCCGGTCCAGGTATTGCTGCATTTCCGGTTTGGCGCGGAACCGCCAGCCGCTGGCCACGCGGGTCAGTTCCACGCCGCGCCCTTGCCAGTCCTGTGCAAGCGCTTCGAGCAGCGCTTCCATCTGGCGATTGTCCAGCGATACGTCGCTGAGCTTCTTCAGTTCCAACACCGGCAGGGGTTCCGTGGTGGTCAACAGCGCGGCTTCGAGCACATGCTTGAATTGCTCGGTATTCATTTTTCCGCCAAACAAATCTGTGATGATCGAAACCTCCTCCGTGCCGGGTTCGGTTTCCACGGGCAAGGGCGTTTCACTCTGCGCTAATGGCTCGGCTGGTTCTGACATAAATGCTCCCCAATATTTCGCTTTGCTGGATTTCCACCAGATATTCTTTGGCCAGTTCGAGAATGGCGATGAAGGTAACTACCAGTTTCGCCACGCCGCTTTCCGCATCGAACAGCTTGTCGAATGCGACATACTCGCCGCCCTGCAGGCAGCGCAGCACATGCGTCATCTGTTCTCGCACCGACAATTGTTCGCGCCGCACTTTGTGGTGGGTATTGAGTTTGGCGCGCGCCAGTACCGCCATCCAGGCTAGTCTTAAATCTTCCACACCGACTTCTGGCAATCGTTCCCGCACGGTGCGTTCGATCAGCACCTGCACGATCTCGAAATCTCGTCCGGCTTGCGGCAGCTCGTTGAGCTTCTGCGCGGCCAGTTTCATTTGTTCGTATTCCAGCAGGCGGCGCATCAGTTCGGCGCGCGGATCTTCCGCCTCTTCTTCGCTGTCCTTGGGCGGGCGCGGCAACAACATGCGCGACTTGATTTCGATCAATACCGCCGCCATCAGCAGATATTCGGCGGCCAGCTCCAGGCGATGCTGCTGCATCATCTCGATGTAGCTCATGTATTGCCGGGTCAGTTCCGCCATCGGAATATCCAGCACGTCGAGATTGTGCTTGCGGATCAGGTACAGCAACAAGTCCAGCGGCCCCTGGAAATTTTCCAGCACCAGCTCCAGCGCGTCCGGCGGGATATATAAATCCTTGGGTATATCCAACAGCGGTTCGCCATGGATGCGCGCGAACGGAATGAGCTGGAGCTGCGGTACGTTCATAGCTTGCGGCATATCCTGGTAAAAATTCTGTCATTCATTTCTCCACCTCGCCCGCCCAGTGGCGCATGAGTCCACCATTCCTTCCACCACCGTATCCCGAATAAGCGGGATGTCTGTATCGTCATAACGAAATATCACCGCAAATGGATTGAACCGCGTTAATTCTTCGGGAGAACAAGGGGGTGTAATACCATGTTTCAACAGCAGCGTTGTGAGTGTGTGCAAATCATGGGTGCGTTGATATTCAATGCCATGAAAAATCAGCACGGCCTTCAATAATTTTTCTATTGCCTGCTGCGCATGAAAGCAGGCCAGCCGAAACTTCACTTCAGGCAATTTCAGCAATCCGTGAAATGCAGCCGCATCATCATCCGCCAGTTGAATAAAGCGGCGGGCTTCTTCAGTGGCAAGCGTCATACATCACCCTTCCCTCTTTAAATGCCCAGTACAAAAGAGTTCCCGGTACCTGGCTACGGCGGGATGCCTCTCTGTCGGAATACACCAGCAAGTCCACCCCCACCGGCATATCCCCCATCACGTTCCGCAAGCGCACCATTTCGTCAAATTGATTAACCACCTCCGGCTCGATCACCATCAAGTCCAGATCTGAATCTTCGGTCGCATCGCCGCGCGCGTAAGAGCCAAACAGGATCACTTTGCTCGGGTTGGCCGCTGCGACCAATCTGGCAACTGCTTGCTGTATGGTTTGTTCCGAAATCATCAATCCCTCCGGCTTAGCTGTAGCCCAGCCCCATCGCCTCGCGCACGTCGCGCATGGTGTCGCGCGCCAGTTCGCGCGCCTTTTCGCAACCGTCGGCGATGATGTTGCGCACCAGCGCCGGGTCGTCCAGATACTGTTGCGCGCGTTCGCGCATCGGGCGCTGTTCGTCCAGCACCGCGTCGATTACCGGCTGCTTGCATTCGATGCAGCCGATACCGGCGCTCTTGCAACCCTGCATGACCCATTGCTTGGTCTGTTCGTTGGAATACACCAGGTGCAATTGCCACACCGGGCATTTGTCCGGGTTGCCCGGATCGGTGCGGCGCACGCGCGCCGGATCGGTCGGCATGGTGCGGACTTTCTTGCCGACGCTGGCTTCGTCTTCGCGCAGCGTGATGGTGTTGTCGTAAGATTTGGACATTTTCTGCCCGTCCAGTCCTGGCATTTTCGACGCGGCAGTGAGCATCGCGCGCGGCTCGGACAAGATCATCTTGCCGCCGCCTTCCAGATAGCCGAACAGGCGTTCGCGGTCGCCGTGGCTCAGGCTCTGCTGCTCGTCGAGCAGGGATTTGGCGGATTCCAACGCCTCGCCGTCGCCCTGTTCCTGAAAACGGGTGCGCAGCTCGTTGTACAGCTTGGCCTTCTTGCTGCCGAGTTTTTTGACTGCGGCTTCGGCCTTTTCCTCAAAGCCGGGTTCGCGCCCGTAAATGTGATTGAAGCGGCGCGCGATCTCGCGGGTGAATTCGATATGCGGCACCTGATCCTCGCCGACCGGAACCTGGGTGGCGCGGTAAATCAGGATGTCCGCGCTTTGCAGCAGCGGGTAGCCGAGAAAACCGTAAGTGCTCAAATCTTTCTCGGAAAGTTTTTCCTGCTGGTCTTTATAGGTCGGCACGCGCTCCAGCCAGCCCAGCGGGGTAATCATCGACAGCAGCAAATGCAGTTCGGCATGTTCCGGCACGCGCGACTGGATGAACAGCGTGGCGTGGGCGGGGTCGACCCCGGCCGCCAGCCAGTCCACCACCATGTCCCATACGCTCTGTTCGATGATTTGCGGCGTGTCGTAATGCGTGGTCAGCGCGTGCCAGTCGGCCACGAAAAACAGGCATTCGTATTCGTGCTGCATCTGCACCCAATTCTTCAACACCCCGTGGTAATGCCCCAGATGCAAACTTCCGGTGGGGCGCATTCCCGATAAAACTCGATCAGCAAACATATTATTAAAGCCCGATAAAAAACGAAATCAATTTAAACACCATCTTCACCAGCGGCGAAAGTATCCAGCCCAGCACCGGCGTGACCGCCAGAAAAATCAGGATGAACATACCATACGGTTCGATACGCGACAGCTGGTACGCTTGGCGGTGCGGCAGCAGGCTGACCGCGACACGCCCGCCATCCAGCGGCGGCAGCGGCAACAGGTTCAGCACCATCAATATTACATTGATTTTGATGCCCCATTCGGCCATGCCCAGCAGCGGCTCGGCAAAATAGCTGTCCGGAAACGACAGCGCCATTTTATAAAAAAATGCCCAGCCCAGCGCCATGAATAAATTTGAGGCCGGCCCGGCAAGCGCCACCCATAACATATCCTGCTTGGGACGGCGCAATGCGCCGAAATTGACCGGCACCGGCTTGGCCCAACCGAACAGGATGCCGCCCAGCCACAGGGTCAGCAGCGGGAACAGGATGGTGCCGACCGGATCGATGTGGCGCAACGGGTTCAGGCTGATGCGCCCCTGCTGGTACGCGGTCATATCGCCGAAATGGCGCGCCACATAGCCGTGCGCCGCCTCGTGCAGGGTGATGGCGAACAGGACGGGAATCGCGGCGATGGCGATAGTTTGGATGAGTTGATCTAGCTGCATTTAATTTTTGATTCCATAATTTTCGTGGTTAGGAATTCAAGGGCGGGTTCTACCCGCCGGATGCAGATGTCGGGCGAAGCACGACCTACGGATTATTTTCCTATTGAAGGAAAAATTGAATTTATCGATGCCGCCAGCCCGGCGGCATCGAGCCCGCAATTCGCCAGCATTTGCCCATGCTCGCCCTGTTCGATGAAGCTGTCCGGCAAACCGAGATGCAGCAGTG
>JAUYJO010000224.1 GCA_030700315.1 Gallionella sp. | reverse complement strand
CAGTCCTCAGGTCGGGACGGCCTTCCCGGTGAAACGTAAAACTTTACTCAACCTCCTATACAGCATTTCAGTAAATTCGATCATACAAGGTCGGGTTTTAACCCGACGATTTTAAAAATGTCGGGTTAAAACCCGACCTACAAGTTGTTTCATCCTAGAAACCTCAGTTGCCACCCCGCTCATGCTTCGATACGCCTTGCTGCGCAAGGCACTCAGCACGAACGGGGTGGCCACCAATTTATTGAATGACCGTTCGCCCTGAGTAGCCCGCACAGCGGGCGTATCGAAGCCTGTCCTGAGCCTATCGAAGGGGGTTGGCATCGTTCAACTGCGTTTTCTAGGTTCATGCTGCTGCCAGCAGATTCTGTAATTTCTCAATCCGGATTTCCTCGATCAACCGGAACAAGTCATCCATCTCGAACGGCTTGTACAAACAAGTATAGACGCCGATCTTGTGCGCCTCTTCGATTGAATCCCTCATTTCATGGCGGTAGCCGGTCATCAGCACCACCGGCTTGGTGGGGTACTTGGCCCGCACCTCCTTCAGCACTTCCACGCCGTTCACCGCCCCCAGCTTGAGGTCGAGGAGGACGACGGCAAGCTCGTAGTTTTTTTCCAGATGCCCCAGCACTTTCTGCGGCTCGCTTTCCGTTTCAACATGAAAGCCCCGCAGGGTAAGAATATCCTTCAGCGTCTTGCAGAATTCGGGGTCGTCGTCCACCACCAGAATGCTCTCCTCCTTGCGCAGCAGCGAAAGAAAGGAAAGGATCATGGGAAAGTTGAGCGGCTTGCTCAGCACGGCATAGGCACCGGAGTGTTTTGCCTCCTCCATGAGATCGTCGGTCGCGTAGGCGCTGACCAGCACGACAGGCAGCAAAGGGATGATCTTCTTCATCTGTTTCAACGCCTCGATGCCGCTGATACCAGTCATCTTGATGTCCATCAGCACGCAATCCGGCGGATCGGTTTTAACCTTTTCCACCCCTTCCTCGCCCGAGTAAGCGGCGATAGGTTCGTGCCCCTTTATTTTCAGGATGTCGCAAGTCGTTTTAACGATCCGCCGGTCATCGTCCACCACCAGAATTTTCATTGTTGACTCCTGTTCTTTTTGTTGTTTGTAGGTCGGACTTCAGTCCGACAAATCGTTAACCACGTCGGGTTGAAACCCGACCTACCAAACCCTTCATTCCCCTCCGTAGGTCGGGTTTCAACCCGACATGTCGGGATAAATCCCGACCTACAAATTGCCTTTCAACCCGACAACGTATCATCCAACCAAACCGCATCCCATAACGAATAATCACCAATCCGTTCAACCAGATTCGCCCGCAAGGGATTGGCTACGATATACCGAGCCATCTTGCGCAAATCCTCATCTTGCCGCACCGCATGGTCGAAATAGTTCTCCTGCCAAACTGCTTGTCCAAGGGCGTGCGCAGAACGCCCTTTCAACAACTGCACGACCTCGGATAACTTACCCTCATGCAACACCATCAACCAATGCAAATGATCCGGCATAACCACGTAACAAAGCGTCTCAGCACGGCCTTCCGCTTGCAACGCCATCAACTGCCGCACCACCTTGCGCCCCTTGTCGAGCGATGAAAAATAAGCAGTCCGATTCTGCGTCACCGTCGTAATGTGGTACACCAGACCCGATTGCGAAACACGGCCTTTGCGCAAATCGTTATAAGTCATTATTCCTCCCGATACCGCTAACAAAATGATCTTCGCAGGTCGGACTTCAGTCCGACATGTCGGGATAAATCCCGACCTACCAAATCCTCATCCCGACAATCCGCCGCACGGCAACGTAACGGTAAACACGCTACCCTTGCCCGCCTCACTCCCAACTAACCCCGTCGGGTTAAAACCCGACCTACCGAATCTTCTCCGTAGGCCGGGATTTATCCCGACAATCCGCCGCTTGGCAGCGTCACGCTAAACGCGCTGCCTTTGCCCAACTCACTTTCCACTTCCACGCTGCCGCCATTGGCCTCGGTCAGATTTTTCACCACCACCAGCCCCAAGCCGATGCCGCGCGCCTTGGTGGTGAACAGCGGCTGGAACAGCTTGCCCAACTGTTCCGGCGTCATACCGATGCCGCTATCACGCACATTGATAGTGACGGTTCCGTCTGGCTTATCAGCAACCGCGCTGATTTCCAGCACACCGCCTTCCGGCATGGCTTCCACGCCGTTGCTGATGAGGTTGCGGAACACCTGGTGAATTTGCAGCGGATCAACCAGCAGCGGTGAAAGCGTTGCGGGGATGTCCAGCTTCACGGTGACGGACGCAGGCACGTTGCATTTGCACAAAGTTTTCTCCAGCAATTCCCGCACGCCAACAATTTCTGATTGCGGCGGCTGGGTGCGCACGGAATCCAGCAGGTCGGACACGATGCGCTCGGAACCGGCGATTTCGTCCTTGATGATATTCAGGTATTCTCGGGTAGTCTCATCCGCATCGGTAAGCACGGTTTGCAGGAAGTACACGGCGTTGCTCATCACGCCCAGCGGGTTGCGCAATTCGTGTCCAACACTTCCGGCCACCTGACCCAGCACCGCGAGCTTTTCCTTGCGCACCAGTTCGTCCTGTGCCTCCAGCAGTTGTTGCGTGCGCGCCACCACTTTTTCTTCCAGTTCGTCGTTGAGCTGACGTAGCGCCAACTGCGCCACCTTGATCTCGGTTATATCCAGAGCGGTGCCCAGCACGCGAAGGGGTTTTCCATTAGCATCTCTAAACACCTCCGCACTGGTGTGGACATAAATCACCCGGCCATCGGGGCGTACTATCCGGTGTTCTATATCGTGCTTTCCGCTCCCATTAATAGCGTCATTTAAACTTTTTTCAGCAAGGCCTACATCATCGGGATGTACTAATTTTTTAATCTCTTCAACTTCAAATATTTTCCTGGCTGGATCTAACCCATACAATTCCAAAGTTTCATCGGACAATTCAATTTTATTGCTGGTTAAATCCCAGTCGAGTGATCCCAGTTTGCCAATACGCTGTGCTTCTTTGAGGCGATTCTTGTTAACCAGCAGCTTTTCTTCCATCAGCATGCGCACGGTGATGTCCTTGATTACGCCGTCGTAGGACAGGAGTTTCCCGGAAGCGTCCTTGAACAGGATGGTCGTGTCGCTTATCCAGCGAGTCTCCCCATTTTTTTTAATGATGCGATGTTCAATGGGTGGAATATCCCTTCCTGCCAGCACCTGGTGCACATGCTTCATGACCAGTTCGCGATCCTGCGGCACGATCATCTGAAACCAGAGATGGGGGTTGGCGGCAAACTCTTCCGGCGTGTACCCTGTCACCGTTGCACAGGCCGGGCTTTGTGTAGTATCCACCGCGCGACCGTTTTCGATGCGCACCGTATACTGATAATCCGTGAGCCCCTCGGTGATGCGCTTGTAGCGTGCTTCGTTTTCCCGCAGTGCCTGCCCCATCCGCTTGTGCTCGGTGATGTCCTCCTTGATTGCCAGGTAGTTGGTCACGCGCCCATCGGCCTGACGCACAGCAGAAACAAATACGGACTCAATATACTCGCTGCCATCCTTGCGCCGGTTGATGAATTCGCCTTTCCACACCTCGCCACGGGTCAGGTGTGCCCACAGGTCGTTGTAGCTTGTCTCCGGCGTTTTGCCGGATTGCAGCAGGCGCGGATTTTGTCCGACAACCTCGGCCAGACTGTAGCCGGTTGCCTTGACGAACGCCTCGTTGACATATTCGATGTTCGCGTCGAGGTCGGTGATAATGACGGGGTTGGGGCTTTGTTCAACCGCCAGCGAAAGCTTGCGCAGCGATTCTTCAGCCTGCTTGCGCCCGGTGATGTTTTCGCCGATGCTTGCCGTTCCGGTCACATCGCCGTATCCCGAGCGCAGCACCGAATTGTTCCAGTGTATGAGCTGACGCTCGCCAGAACGGGTAAGTATCTCGCTTTCGTCATGCCTTGCTTCTGGTTTGTTGAGAATGAGTTCCGTGAAAACCTTTTTTTTCTGTTGGGCAATTTCGGGCGGCACGAAAATCTCTACCCAGTTTCGTCCGATAATTTCCTCGTATTTCCAACCAGTCAGGCGTAGCAGGAACTCGTTGCAATAGGTTATCCGTTCTTCGCTGTCGCGCATTACTGAAACCAGTTCCACATTTTCCAGCAGGTCGCGAAAGCGACGCTCGCTTTCGCGTAGCTCCAGATTGATGCGGGATATTTCCAGTTCAGCTATCTTCAGGTCATGAATATCGGTGCAGGTGCCAAACCATTTGATGATTTTGTCGTCGGCATCTAGCAGAGGCACACCACGCACCAGCCACCAGCGGTAAATCCCATCTGCGCGACGCAAGCGGCTTTCGATCGAGTAAATGCCGTTGGTCGCCGCCGCTTGCTGCCAAGCATCCCATGCTCGTTGCTGGTCGTCCGGGTGGAATGGCTTATTCCACCCGTGCCCCAGGCTTTCCTCAAGGGTGAGCCCCGTGTAATCCATCCATTGCTGGTTGAAATAAATGTTCCCGCCATCCGCGCGGGTGATCCAAACAATTTGCGGCATGGCTTCGGCCAGAGTGCGGAATTCTGCCTCGCTCTTGCGCAATCCTTCCTCTGCCTGCGTGCTCTCGGTAATATCACGGGCAATTCCCATTGCCATATCACCTTCAAAAGGCGTGATGATGATTTCGGCGTCGAAATACTGCCCGGATTTTCTGGCGACGCGCAGCCTGAAGCTCGGGATAGATTCACCGGACAGGGCTTTCTGGAAGGCCGCACTGGCGGCCGGTAAGTCGTCTGGATGAACGATGAGCGCAAAGGGCTTGCCGATCCATTCTTCGACTTTCCAGCCCGTAATCTGTTCGAAGGCGGGGCTGATGGAACGGAACGTGCCGTCCAGATTCAGGAGGTAGATGATGTCGGCGGCATGCTCGAAAATTTTGCGGTAGCGCGCCTCGCTTTCTCGAATGAGTTCTTCCGCCCGCTTGCGCTCGGTAATGTCGCGCACGATGCCGATGGCGTGCCACTGCCCGCCGAATTGCGTCGCGGAAACGGATAACTCAGCCGTAAACTCTTCGCCGCCCTTGCGTAGTGCGGTGAGCTCGCGCACTTTGCCGATGATCGGCCCCTTGCCCGTTTCCTGAAAATGCGGGAAGGCTTGTGCGAACCCGGCGCGTGCCGAAGCCGGGGTAATCAGGGCATGCAGATACTGCCCGATAGCTTCCGCAGCGGTATAGCCAAAAACGCGAGTGGCAGCAGCGTTCCAGAACGAGATGCGCTGGTCAGTCCCTATCATGATGATGGCATCCTGCGCCGACTCGGTGATTTTGCGAAATTTCTCCTCGCTTTCCTGCAATGCCAGTTCCTTCGACTGGCGCTCGTTCACGGCGAAGTTGAGCCTGAATATCACGGTCAGGAAAATCAGCAAGCTGGCAAGCGTGCCGGTGGCGATGGTGATATAGGAGAAGCGTGCCACGCTTTCCGATTCCTGCTTTAATTCCCTGATGAACTGCTGATGCTCGTTTTCAATCTGATCAAATGTGATACGGATGTTGTCCAACAAGTCGCCACCGTGATCGTCAATCTTGCTGCGGGCGGTATTGGTCGTGCCGGTTCGCGGGGCATCAATGAATTGCTGAGTCCACCGCTGCAATAAATCAACATTCGTCTCGATCAGTGATGCCTGCTGCTGTTGATGCGGACTGCCGACGATGAGTTGGCGCAACGTACTCATTTTTTTGTTGTAGCCGGCAATAGCCTCAAGATAGGACTTCAAAAACCGTTCGTCGCCGGTGATGATGTAGCCACGTGCGTGGGCGTGAGCCTCGGCAAGTTCAATCTGAAGGTTCACAGTATTGTTCAGCACTTCTTCGCTGTACGCTATCTTGCGGTTCGTGTCGACCAGCCAGAATTGGCTGCGGTTGATACTGAGGCCTATGAACACCAGCAGTGCCATGCCGCAGGCAAGCGCCACGGTGGTATTTCTGCCGAGCGACCACGGCAAGATATTCTGCTGCCAGCTGATTGTAATAACTGCCATACCCAGCATCGCGAACAACACGGACGTGTGTATCGCCATGATGGTGAGTCCAAACCACCCGTATGGACCGAGGCTCGGCGTGGCATAGGACAGCATCGCCGCCAGCGCGAGGATCGTCACCAGCAAGCCGAGGTTCACCGGTGCAAGCACAGTCCAGCGGGTGCGTGTGCTCTTGCGGATATGGCGCGAATCACCGGTAAACCAGAATGCCACTGACAGCAAAACAAAACACAAGGCTGCCTCCGGTGCCATCCGCCCAGGATACGACGTGCCCACCGTGCCGGATGGCTCCCTGAACAACCAATGGTCAATGCCGGGATTCCAGCCGAAAATATATTCACCCAGCGCCAGCAGGCCGATCAGACCGGCCAGCAAGCCACAAAGACGGGCAAGACCAATGAGGATTGCGGAATGCGGAGAGCGGAGTGATTTTTCCGAAATCCGCAATCCGCAATCCGAAATAGAGTAGCGGGCAGTCAGCCACAGCGCGACCCCGATCAGGATGAAGCAGGCGGCAGTGTTCGCCTTCATGGCGACCCAGCCCGGCAAGATGCTCTTCAGCACGGCAATATCGAATGCCCAGCCGACCAGCACCAGGATACCCACAACCACCGCCAGAAGCGCAGCCAGGGATGCGAGTTTGTTTGCCAGCACGACAGAGCTGGTAGTGTGGTCAGTGTCCGTATGCGGGTTCCTTATTGCGATGCGGTTTATCCCAGATTGTCCATTAGCATTTGAGGCATCGGTAAATCAAGGGGTTGTAGGTCGGGTTTTAACCCGACATGTCGGGCTGAAGCCCGACCTACGGCCTAATGGATTATTTGGGTTTATAGCTTATTACTGCATGCCACCACGATTACGCGTTGCCGCACGACAAGCTTTGCCGCCGGCAGGTCTGAATTAAACCGGACACTACTGGAGAGAGATTTATTTCTTTATCGTCTGCTCCATCTCCATTTGCTTGTATCCGGTAATATTTTTCACGATGCCATCGTGGACGACATCGCCGTTATCCAGGCGCGTTGCGGTGAATTCGATTCTCAGCCAGCACAATTGGCCGCCGATGACGAAGCGGCCTTCCCAATCCACGGGTTCCAGACAGCGCCGGGAAATATTGATGCGGCGCATGAATTCCGCCAGATCGTCCGGCTGCGCCATGGAAAAAACAGCGACGGCTTCGTAAAGCGGGGAATCCTGCGGCAATCCGAAGATTTCGAAAAAGCGCGGGCTGGCATAGTCGAACATCCAGTTGTCGGCAGGCGAGATACGGAGGCGGTACACGCCTACCGGAATGCGCGTCACCAGATCCTGATAGCGCTGTTGCGCCGATTTCTGGGCCGCATGTTCGCGCGTCACTTCGGCGCGATAAAAAGCGCTTTCCAGCGCCGCCGGCAATTGGTGCAGGTAGAAGGGCTGCTTGGTCAGGTAGCCATCGAACCCTAGGCGCAGCACCTGCGAAGCAATTGCCTCGCTGCCGATACTGGCCAGAAGCACCGCCGGCACGCTCACCCTATTCCGGTCGCGCAGCAGTTTGAGGGTATCCAGGGCATTCAGGCCCGGCAAGTCGTAGGCAAACAGCAGGACATCGCACACCGAGGCCACCATGTCCTGATCGTCCAAAAGATTGAGCACCCTTTCGCCGTCAGGCGCCGTTTCCAGATGGATATGCGGCGCGAACCTCGCAAGGTGCACCTTGGTGAGGGCGATATCGATAGCTTCCGGCTCGACGTAAAGCACCCGCAAGGGCCGTGATTTGTGCGTTGATTCGTCGAGGAAACGCCGCAGCACCGAGTTCAGATGCTCCGACAAATGTTGCAGATAGCCGCCCCGTTTGACGAGGTAGCCGTCGGCGCCGCACTTTACCGCCAACTCCGCCGCGGCAGGGTCTTCCGCTCCGGTCAATATGACCACCGCGCAAGGCAACCGATTTTCGCGGATGTAGGTGAGAGCCTCCAAACCGCTGCCGTCCGGTAGGAGCAGGTCGAGCAGCACCAGGTCGAATTCGCCCGGTGGCTTTTTGAGGCGGTCGATAGCCGTCGCAATGTTGGGCGCAATTTCAACTTCATGCGGCGGCATCGCGCCAGTCAGGAAGTGCAGCGCCAGATCGGCTTCGATTGGGTCGTCTTCGACGTAGAGGATTTTCATGGTAGGTTTTCTTTCAATTACGCAATCAATTATCGTTCCCACTCTCTGCGTGGGAACGCAGAGAGTGGCACTCTGCGTCGCGGTAAGCGGCGCACTGTCGCCAATATCAAACAACCCTTCTCCATCCCGGCTTTACCACACTTCGAATTTCGGGGCATGTTTGAAGGGAAGATGCGGTTAATATCGAGAATTATTAATCTTGCCATTTTTCTGAAACAGCACGGAAATCTTCCCCGAGGTCGATGAATGCCTGGAGCACCTCAGGGTCAAAATGCGTTGGCAGTGTTCGCCCGTCCCCTTCGACGATGATTCGAATAGCCTCTTCATGGGGCAGCGCCGGCTTGTAAACTCTTTTGCTGGTCAGCGCATCATAAATGTCGGCCAAGGCCATCAAGCGCCCGGAAACCGGGATTTCATCGCCCTTCAGCCCGTGGTAGCCGTTGCCGTTCCAGCATTCGTGATGGGTGTAAGTGACCTCCTTGGCAAAGTGCAAAAACGACGAAGCCATTTCGTCGTGCATGCCCGCCTCGATCTGATTCACTACCCCGCGCCCGAATGCGGTGTGTTTTTTTATCTGCGCATATTCTTCGGGGGTCAATGGGCCAGCCTTGCGCAAGATATTGTCGGACACCCCCACCTTGCCGATGTCGTGCAAGGGCGCTGAATTGACCAGCAAACGGATGGTGGTTTCGTCAAAGAAGCCCCTGAATTTCGGGTTGTCCTGCAAATGCTTGGACAGCAGTTCGACATAAGTTTGGGTGCGCTTGATATGCATGCCGGTTTCGGTGTCGCGGAACTCGGCCAGAATGCCCAAGCCATAGATAGTCGCGTCCTGAGTCAGCACCAGTTCGCGGGTTCGCTCCCGCACCTGCGACTCAAGGCCGTCGCGATACCCCTTGAGCTCGATATGAGTTTTGATGCGCGCTCTGACGATTGCAGGATTGAAAGGCTTGGAAATATAATCTACCGCACCAAGCTCGAATCCCCGACTTTCATCCTGAACCGACCCCAAGGCCGTAGTAAAAATAACGGGAATATCGCGCGTTCTTTGGCTGGCCCTCAAACGGGAACAAACCATATAACCATCCAGCGTGCCGGGCATGATTACGTCCAGCAAGATGAGGTCTGGCCTGGGGTCAGTATTGATCATTTGCAGCGCGAGCTCTCCATCCAGCGCCACTTTGGTGGCATACTCTTCCCTGAGGCACTGCACCAGAATTTCGATGTGCTCCGGCGTGTCTTCAACGATCAGTATGGTTTTTCTGTCCGGTGTAATTGTCATGACATGCCATCTATCTCAAAAAACGACATCCCAAATACGCATCGGTTGGAAGATCCATAAGCAGGGAAAAACGCCGCCAATTTAAATCCTCGTCCGGGTGCGACATGCGCATGCTTTGCCTCAGCGCGCTACACAACTGCAGAACCCTATTCACGCTGCTGCTTTTTACTGTGGCTGGCGAGATTTCGAAGGCCGGGTCGTGGCAAAGGCTTTCTGGTGATATGAACTCGCCCAATTCTTTTTCACTGATGCCGCATGTCACCAGCAGCGCCTGATTGGCCGCTTTGATTTTTCGGATGTTTAGCTTCTGCTCCGGCACCGCATCAGATGAATACATGTATTGAAAAACATTCATCAGCACGATGTTGATATGCGGCTCCTTCAGCAGGCCAACCACATGATTGCCGGTTTCGGCAATGGATACTTCATAGCCGTCCGTTTTCAATATTCGACGCAATATTTTTTGCCCGTCGGTATCTTTTTCCGCAATGATGATATGCATCTGTTATTTCCTTCCCGTCAGTTCGGATCATTGCTGTCCGGTTAAGCCAAGCCAAGCCAAGTCCAAGCTTGCTGGCAAGAAATGCCGGAATGCAGGAGCGAGTCATGCCTGCCATGTCTCATGATGAAGCGGCTCACAAAAATCGCACGCATGGCGGCCTCCTACGTCACACAAACCCAATGCAACCAATAGTGAAATATTGTGCATCCCAAACGCCGATGGCAATGTTGCATGGAATGCACCCTATATGTTTATTGCTGTTTGAAAGGTAAATGAAATGGCTGCTAGTTTGGCGATGAGCCGTGATGTTCACCGATTTCGGCTTCCGACTCAAACCAGTCCGCCAGGTCATTGTTCGGAGGAAAGCCGAGTTTCTCGGCGCGGTAATAGGCAGCCGTGGCAATCATCTGATCGCGCGACGATGGGTCGCCTTGCGCATGATTCAAACTGGAAGGATTTTCATTTGATTCATGGCTGATTGTGATTTTATTGCTCTTCATTTTGGTCTCCTGAAAAATAAAATGTGCGGGATATTCCTACGGAGAGAAGCCCGACAATTCGCTTGTTGCCGAACTTGCTCCGGTATGTATCGTATGGAAAGCAACAGCGCCCAGATATACCCGGATCGGCGTATTTTCACTACCGATATTCAGGTAGTCCACGCTGGCTGTGCAGGTTCATCCCGCAAAAACAGTTGCCCACGATGTATATTCAACCGTTCATGCCGGGCTTCGGTCTTCGGTCTGCGGCCTCAGCGCCAACCTGCGAAATCCTTACGCCGCAAGCAGCGGAGAATTTATCCGCGAAGGTTAAAACAATTCCATCTTGGGCAGTCCGTCTACCTGTTTAGCCTGCGGCAGGAACACCCGAAACCGGGTTCCCGTTTTGCTGCAGCCGAACCGGCTGCGCACTTTGATGACACCGCCCATACCGGTGACGATGCCATACACGACTGACAGTCCCAGACCGCTGCCTTTGCTGGGTGCCTTGGTGGTGAAAAATGGGTCGAACACCCGCTCCATAATTTCGGGTGTCATGCCGCTGCCGTTATCGGTCACTGTCAGGCAAATACCGTCAACCAGCTCCGGCGGCACGCCCGTGATCTTGGCGGACGGAGCGATGCAAATACTGATGGTGCCGTGCTTATCGATGGCGTCGGCGGCGTTGATGCACAGGTTCATCACGATCTGCTGAATCTGTGTCGGATCGGCGAGAACGATGGCGTTCACCGAGTCCATGCTGTTGCGGAAGGACAACAGCACCGAGGGGCGGATGGTGGCACGTAGCATAGCGAATGCGTCGCGCGCCTGAGCCACGACATCCATGAGGACGGGCGGGGTCGGACTCCGGTTAGAGAAGGCGAGCAAGCGGGCGATCAGGTCGCGGGCGCGGAAGCTGGCGGTCAGTATCTGCTGCGTGTTTTGTTTGTCCACCGATCCCTCTGCCAGTTTATCTCCCACCATTTCGGCGAAACCGACGATGCAGCCCAGAATGTTGTTAAAGTCGTGGGAGATGCCCGCCGCCAGCGTGCCTATCGCCTCCAGTTTTCGAGCTTGCATTCTGGCTTCGGCATCCGTGCGCATACGCTCCACACTGATGAGGTGGATGACTTCGGCAGCTTCGTTGGCTTTCGCCAGAGCGATGGTGCGGGAGACTACCAATTCCTCCAGATGATAGCGGTGCTGTTCGAGTTCCGCATTCATGAGAGCAAGTCTGCGCGTGAGATTATTCAGCTCCTGGTTCAGTTCCTGCACCTCCAGGCCGTGACGGGCCTGCTGAGCGGCGTTCACCTCGCCAAACAGGAAGTAATCCTCGTCTGTCGGTTCGACCGTGACCTCGATGGTTTGCGACAAGCCCAGAGTAGTGATGGTATTTAGGAGCTGCGGTTGTCGCGTTTCGCCTAGCAATTCTGCCAGAGTCATATTCCCGTCGAAATCCTGCAGGATGGTGTGCCACGGACGCCCCACTAGCGGTTCACCGATCAGGGTTGTGGCATGTCGGTTCGTGGCGAGAATGGTACCCGCCCGATTAACCCGCATCACGATCACGCTGGAGCTTTTTCCCAGAAAACTCCAGCCAGGCCCGATGGGAAAGGGGGAAATGTCATTGCTCATGAGATCGTATCCTTTGCTCCAGTTCATCGAGCGAGGAGAGGCAGGAAACGTTTGGGTAAGCCTGCGCGGCAGCCATGCCACCCCTGCGGAACGCCTGCCCTCCCAGCAGAATGGGGAGGTCGGGTGACGCGCTGCGGATAGTATCCAGGGACTTAAACAGCGTGGGTAGTCGCGAGCCGAGACACAACGACAGCCCAAGCATGGTGGGTCTTCGCTCTTCGATCAGTTGCAGCAAGTCCGGCAACGGCGTGTTGGCTCCAAGGAAGTAACAGCGCCACCCGAGTAATTCACACAAATCTGCCGCCATGCGGGCACCGATCTGGTGATGTTCACCTGCGATGCAGGCGATGATGATGCTTTGACTTCGGAGCGGGCCATCGAAGACCTGCGCTTGAACGAGAGACAGCATGCGCTCGGTAATGGCGGTAGCCAGATGTTCTACCGCTACAGAAATCAGCCGCATCTCCCACATCTCTCCGATCTGGTACAGGGAGCGCTGGAATAGTTGGATATACATGTCTTTGAGGTTCGCGCCCGCAGCCATGAGTTTGTGTACGATACTGGCGCACTGCGTCCGGTCGCCTGCCAGCAACGCGTCCAGATAGCTCTGGTAAATGAGTTCATCAATATCTTCACGCATGATTTCGTACTCGATCAAGTTTGTCTTCATCCTGTAGCCTATGGGAATGCCGTTTTCGGACGAGCATGCCTTCGTCCCTGCATTCGAAATGCAAATGTCGGCGCAGAAGGATACGTGCCGACATCAGGACAACGCCTTCTCGATGGCCAGACGCAGGTCTGCTCGGACAAAAGGTTTGACCAGACTGGCTTTGATGCCGGCACCGACCAGCGAGGCGGATTCGAGATTGAATTCGGCACTGATGATGCGACGCCCGCCGGATATGGCGATGATCGGGATATTGCTGCCGATCCGGTTCAATTCCATGATGGTTTCGATGCCATCCTTGCGCGGCATGAGAATGTCGGTGATGATCAGATCGGGTCTAATTTGCGCGATGAGCCGCAAACCCTCTTCGCCATCTTGCGCCGATGTCACCCGATGACCATCCTGAGTCAGCATCTGAACCAGCATCATGCAAAACTGCTCATCATCGTCGATAACTAAAATATGGGCCATGATGTTCCTTTCGTTATTTCCATAAAACAGCGGTTAAAACAATTCCATCTTGGGCAGGCCGTCCGTCTGTCCCGCCGCCCCTGCTGCGGCAGGGGCGTGACGCTCTTCATTTGCCCGGTATTCGTCCAGCATCCCCTGCATTTGCGCGGGGAGTTCTGTCAGGTCGGTTTGGGGGGCCCCCAATCTGCGCGGCAACTCCATGAGCAGGTCGTTGCGTTGCGCCATCGCAGAAGCGATGCGCTCGATGCGTTGCCGCACCACGTCCTGATACTGGATATGGCCGAGCATTTCGGCTATATCCGTCGCCAGATTGGTGTTGTGTTCGGTCACCACGATAAACAGGGTTTTGTAATACTGGCGGATGTCGTCGTAGTTTTCTTGCAGCTTGCGAATAGAGTCCACAATCTCTCCGGCTTCCGCAATCTGTTTATCCATCGGACCCAGTTTCAGCCCTTCCTGCATGGTGCGTTGTGCGCCTAACAAACCTTTCTCGATCATGATTGCGGCCTGGGCCGAGCGATCCGAAAGCTTGCGCACCTCAGCCGCTACTACCGCAAAACCTAGCCCGGCATCTCCTGCGCGTGCCGCTTCGATGGCGGCATTGAGCGCCAGCAGATTGGTCTGCTGGCTGATGTCCTTGATGAGGTTGATAAAGCCCACCAGCCCGTCGATCTCTTTGATGGCAGCCGACTGAACAGTGTTTACATCCTCCCGTATCATGTCGGGTAGCTCTTGGACAAAGCTGCTTATCTGGATGATGGATGCGACACTCCCTTCGATTTCCTTTTCCATGTCGTGAGCGGACAGCTTGGAGTTGCCGAGATAGTTCAGCAAAGCGGCGGCGGCATCGTTGAGCTTACGCACCTCCAGAATCAGCGACATCGCCGATGCTTCGGTGTCGCTGACGACCACCTTTAATTGCTCGCCGATGGCCTCGTCCAGGCGTAGATGATTCTCCATCAGCAGGGTAGTCTGTCCGCCTGCCTGGCGTGCGAGGTCATCCCCGGCGCTATCCCCTTCGCCAATCACCCTTCTTAGCCATTTCAATTCCTGGCGCATGAATGGACTCGCCATCAGCAGCATGACAGGCAGGAAGGTCAGCATGGACAGTAAAGTGGTAATAGCAATCTCTCCGGCATAGCTCACCCCAGCCGGAACAAGCACAATCTCGTGCAACCAGGGCGAGCAGAACCAGGCGATCATGCCGGTGACCAAGGCCGCAGCCAACGCCGCGCCCGAGAGCCGGAGAATGAGACCGGGTCGAGGAAGTCTGTGTTCGGGATGTTCCATCAGTCTCTCCTTATGCGCCAGGCAGAACCTGTTTTATGATTTTCAACAAGTCCGCACCACCCACCGGTTTGACCAGCCAGCCCGTGGCGCCAAGTTTTTTGCCTTCCTCGCGTTTGTCGGCCTGGCTCTCGGTGGTCAATGTGAGGATGGGCGTGAAGCGGAATCCGGGCAATGCCCGCACGTTTTTGATCAGCTCCATGCCGCCCATATTGGGCATGTTGATGTCGGTGATGATCAGGTCCGGCTTGGCTCCACCCTTGAGTTTGGCCAACGCCTTGACACCATCTTCCGCCGTCTCGACCCTGAAACCGGCGATTTCAAGATTATTCTTGACGCTCATCACCATGGTGGCGGAGTCATCGACGATCAGAATAGTTTTTGCCATGTTTGCTCTCCTTGAATAAAGCACCTCGCCGCAAGCAGCGGGGTATTAATTGCGCTTTCCAAGCCGCTGGCTTTCGCCAGCCTTCGCCCCAAGGGGCGGAGAGTTTACTCGGAGAGATTTAAATTTTCAGCGCACGCTCAACGCAGACATCAACCATATCGCAAGCCCGGCGTCCGTTGGCCAGGCTCTGATGGCAGGTTTCGCCGCCATCAGCACTTGCAGGTTGGCCGGATGCAGATGGGTGCATGCGGAAAGATCCACGCGGGCCGCAGATTTCTTTTGCAACCACTCCAGCAGCGCTTCCGCTTCCTCCACGCTCACTACATCGTTGAACACCGCGAGGTTATTTTTGTATTCGATCGTCATCACAAAATTCCCTTGCTAGTGAGCAGTGTAGGGTGGGCACGTTTATGTACCCGCAAGGGGTAGGCCGTGGCTGTAAGGGGATAAATCCCCAACAGCACACGCTCTGCCCACGCGGATTCAATACCGCGTGGGCAGATAAACCCTGCCCACCCTACGCGAGTTTGTCTTCCGCCCTCTGTCTTCTGCCTTCTGATGGCCATCACAAAATCTCCTTGACATTGAGCACCATCAGCACCGATCCGTCGCCCATCAGAGCAGAACCGGAATAGGCGGAGAGCCCTGCCAGCACACCGGCCATGGGCTTCAGGATGATGTCTACCGTCTCGCGGAAGTCGTCCACCATAAGGCCCACCGATTCATCGCCCACACGCACCACCAATACCGCCAACTCATCCTCGGCGTTGGCTTTGGGAGGGACATCAAGACCCAGCAGGGTGTTGATCGATTTCAGCGGCACGATGCGTCCCCGCAACACGGTGGCCAGGTTTTTCTTGATGGTGCGAATGGCGCTACGCGGCACGCGCACCGTCTCTACTACGCTGTCCATGGGCATACCAAAGGTTTGGCCGTCAGACTCGACGATCATGACGTTGGTGACAGCCATTGAAAGTGGCAGCGACAGGCGGAGCCGGGTTCCTTTTCCCTTTTCACTTTCCAGCACGACGGTGCCGTTAACCTTCTCGACAGCGGTTCTCACCACGTCCATGCCAACCCCCCGCCCGGACAGGTCGGACACCACTTCCATGGTCGAGAAACCGGAAGCGAACACCAGATTGACCGCCTCCTGGTCGCTCAGGCGCTCAAGTGCGGCCTCATCAATCAGACCCTTCTCGTAAGCCTTCTGTTTGATGACCATGGGGTCGATACCCTTGCCGTCATCGCTGATCTCGATCACCACCCGGTCGGATTCCTGGCTGGCGCGAATGGTGAGCGTGCCGGCGGAAGGCTTGCCGGCAGCGCGGCGCACCTCGGGCAGCTCGAAGCCATGGTCGAGGCTGTTGCGCACAATATGCACCAGCGGATCGCCCAGTGACTCGATGATGTTTTTGTCGGCTTCCGTTTCCTCGCCTTCCAGCACCAGGTTAACTTCCTTGCCCAGCTTGCGCGAAGTGTCCCTGACCAGGCGCGGAAAACGCTGAAACACGAACGAGACCGGCATCATGCGCACTTGCATGATGGCGTCCTGCATTTCCTCGGCGATGCGGTTGATCACCGCATACTGTGCCTTGATTTCACGCGACAGATCTCGCACCCCGAAAACGGTTTCGGCACGACCTGCAAGATAAGGCAAGGCGTTTTTCGACACCACCATCTCGCCGATCAAATTCATCAGCCGGTCGATTTTGGCCTGATCAACCTTGAGGCTCTTCGGTACGGGGACAGCATCTTCGGCACGGCGACCGAATTTCGCCCCCCCTTCCGCATCCGAGATTGCTTGCGCTGCCCCGGCACGACGATCCATCAAGACCTCTGACGCGATCTCCGGCACCGCGGCGGCAACGGCCTGATTCTCAGCCGTGGTGGTTTGCCGCGTCTCCAGGAACTTGCCATCGAGCCAGACCAGGAGCGGCGTTGGCGCAGCCTCATCCAGCGCCATTGCCATCGCTGCTTCCAGTTCGGAGAGCGCCGCAAGGTCGCCGCTCGCCCTCAGGCAGCCGGAAAGCGTGGCGGCAACCGCCTTGATTCGACCAAGCTGCCAGTTCGCTTCAATCGGCAGGGTAAGGATCTCTCGCTGAATGGCAACCAGCGCTGACAGCGCCTCGGCTTCTCCAGGCGTCAGGGCGGTTTCTGGCGGGGGCGCACTGGATTCGGGCGCCGGGATATTCCCCGATAATGCAGGACGATGTTCCTCCCACTGCGGCGGTTTAAGATGACGTAACGATTCAATGAGCGCGCCAAACGCCGGTTTATTTTCCGGCTCCAACTCCATCACCAGCAGCAGCCAGCGCAAGGCCGAAGAGAGCCACAGGTCCATGCTGGAGAGCTCGATCAGCGTACGTGCCGCGCGCCCCAAACCCTCCAGTTGACCCGCGCCCAGAAGGCCAAGCGCATCGACAACAAAGTCTTCATACACCGGCCCGCCATTGTGATCGCCCTGAGGCAGGGCGAGAAACAGCGGCGGCACAGGAACCATGCGAACTTGATCCGGCATGTAGCGAAAATACTCGTCCAGCTCTTCACGCGGTGCGGCGCTCAGCAGATGAAAATCCAGCACGCAGCGATAAGCATCCAACTCGGCCAGCTTCGGCCATGGTTGCCGTGCGCTGATGCTCCCCCACAAGATGCCTGGCGTGCCCCTGGCCTGAAAAAACGGGTCGTCGCCCTGGAAGAAACATTCTTCTGCCGGTGTGTAATCCAGCCAGTGCAACGCAACACCATTGCAAGCACGACGGTAGGCGTCTATGCGCACGGTTTCCGGAATATCGCCGAGAGGCAGCAGCAGTTTGCTTTCCCCAAGGCCGGCGCTGGCATTTGCCAGCGTTTCCAGCAGCGTGGCAGCGGCCACCGCAGCGACTGAGGCAGCGCCTTCGACGCTGGCGATCAATTTCCGCAGGGACTCCGCCAGGCGCGCCGAATCGGCGGCATGTCTGGCGCCGATGCTGCCATCCGCTTCGATTTCATCGCACAGCATACCGACGAAATCCATGGCATCCAGCAGGCGGTCAGCCAGTTCCTGGGAATACACCGCCCGACCGTGTCGCACGGCATCCATCAGGTCTTCGCCGGCATGCAGCACCCTGGTCATTTCCGGAAATTCGAACAGCCCGCTATTGCCCTTGAGCGTATGCACAAACCGGAACAGCTCGGTCATCAACTCGGCGTTGCCGGGATCGTTTTCCAACTGCATCAACTTTTCACCGATGCCTTGCAGGAAGTCCCGAGCCTCGGAAAGGAATTGTTCGAGCAAGGGGTTCATGTGAGCACCTTTCCCTCTCCGATCAGCAGCTTGACGTGGATCAACAGTTGCTCCGGTTTTACCGGTTTGATCAGATAGACGTTGGCGCCGGCGGCATAGGCACGCTGGTGGTCGTTGCTCTCAGCCTCGGTGGAGACCATGATGGCTGGCGCCTGGAAAACATCCTGAGATCTGAGCTCGCGCAGGAAACCGTAGCCATCCAGCTTGGGCATGTTGATGTCCACCACGTAAAGATCGAAGGGCTGTTGCAAGGCTTTTTCCAGTGCCTCGATACCGTTGACGGCCTCATCCACCGCATAGCCCGCGGCTTCAAGCAAGTTGCGGTGATACATGCGTACCGTGGCCGCGTCATCGACAATCAGGATGCGTTTCATCTTGCCTCCAGAGGTTTTTGATAAACGATGGCTTCGGGGAACTTGCGCACCTTGTAAAGGGATGAGAATCGGCTCATCGATTCAGAGTGCCCAAGACAGATGTAGCCGCCCGGTTTCAAAGCGTCATAAAAGGTTTCTGCAGCCGTCTTGCGCGAGACATCGTCAAAATAGATCAGCAGGTTGCGGCAGAAGATGACATCGAAATCCCGGTAAGCGCGGGTGTCTTCGCGCTCGGAAAGATTGACCCGGGTAAATTCCACCGCCTCGCGCAGGTTGTCGCAAATCTGATAGTCCGCTGCGCTTCGCTTGAAATACTTGCGCAGCAGCATCTCCGGCAGGTGTTGCACCGAGCGTTGCGAGTACAGCCCCTGGCGCGCCTGGGCGAGTATCTTGGTGTCGATGTCTGAGGAAACGATCTCTATGTCCCAGTCATTGATGCCAGCCCAGTTTTCCAGCAGGTAGATGGCGATGGAATAGGGTTCCTCGCCCGAGGAGGAGGGAATCACCCAAATACGGATGCGACTGCCGTCGATCTTGCGGCTGATGATATCGGGAAGTATGGAATTGACCATACACTGGAACTGGTACTCCTCGCGGAAAAAATAGGTTTCATTGACCGTCATCAAGTTGGTCAGATGCTGCAACTCTTCGCCCGACACCTCGAAGCGCAGCTTGGTGAAATAGGTGCGGAAATTATCGCTATTCGTAAGCTCGATCCGCTCCACCAGCCGCTTATCGACGAAATAACGCTTCGAAGGTTCGAACTGAATGCCGGTCTTGCGATAGAAAAACTCGCGAAACTTTTCGAAATCCGATTCGCTGATACTGGTTGCGGCCATTTCGGTGTCAGCCTTCAATGATACGTTTCAGCGCCACATCGGTGGCAAACTGGATATAGGGTTCGTCGGCATAGCGCGCCTTGAGGCGCAGCAGCGGCTCGCGCGCCGCAGACGAACCCACTTCGCCGAGCAAATCCACCGCCGTGGCGCAGACGTTTAACTGTGGATCGCTGTCGATGACCGAGATCAGCCATGACTCGACATCCGGGTGGCGCAGGGATTCGAGAATGTTTACGGCGAAGATGCGCACGTCCGGGTCGGCGTCGGTGAGCAGTCCGCGCATGATGGGCGCCACTTCATCGGGCAACTGTTTCATCGCTTCGATCGCCTCGTTGCGCAGGGCTGCGCTCTCGCTCCTGAGACAGTCAACGAGGCCTGCCACCGCCACTTCATCGCCCAATGAAGTCAGGGTGGTGAGAATAATTTCCCGCACCGAAACGTCTTCCTCGCGCTGCAGGCGATTCACCAGCGCGGCGGACGCGGCTGGGCAATCCGTCAGGTCGCGAGCCGCCCAGCGCCGCACTGCGGGGTTGCCGTTCTCCAGCTCCGCCATCAGGCTGGCGCAGTCCCGCGATTGCTTGCGCTCGTCCTCGGCGACCGGTTGGGCTATCTGCGCCTTGATAAAGGCCATGGAATTCTCCTAACGGGCATAGCAAAAGTGCCACCCAAAATAATTAAACTCGTTATGCCCGTTTCCCCCTTCCGTGCGTGTGTTGTTGGGGCGCATGCCCCGTACAACCACGGCCTACTCCTTGCGGGTGCAACCTTCCCCAGCAAGCGGAGGAAGGGGCAAACGTTCGCTACGCGAATTACAACTTATCGTCCTGCCCAGATATTGAGCTGGGCGGCAATTTTTTCCGAGGGCAGCACCATGCTGGCGCCGCCGCGTTCGATCAGTTCTGCCGGCATGCCGAAGACCACGGCAGACTCTTCCGATTCGGCAATGGTGCGCCCGCCGCGCTTCTTGATTTCGGTGAAAGCGTCGGCCCCGTCGTAACCCATGCCGGTGAGCATCACTGCCACCACCCGTGACGGGTCGCAATGTTCGAGGGCGGAGCGCCCCATCAATTCCACCGAGGGATGCCAGAGAAAGTCGCGGCTTTCCGGTTTGGCGATCACTGTCAACTTTCCGCTTCTCTGCGCCAGCACCATGTCCGCCCCGCCCTTGCCGATGTAGATGGTGCCTGGCTCGATAGGCATGGGGTGGGCGGCTTCCACTACCTGGAGCGCACACATGTCATTCAATCGATCCGCGAAGGGCCGGGTGAAGGACGCGGGCATGTGCTGGGCCACCAGCACCGGCCAAGGGAAGTCCACCGGCAGCAGCGGCAGAATATCTTCAAGCGTGCGGGGCCCGCCGGTGGACACGCCGATGATTACCAGCCCTTCACCGACAACGCCACGCCGCATCGCAATCGGACGTGGAGCGGGCTTTTCCCGCTCTTCCCGCAAGCGCTGGGCCAGCCCGCGCACACTTGACCCCTTGCCCTTGATTTTGGCGCGGGCGGCGGTGCGCACTTTGCCTACCAGTTTGTTCTTGATCTCGCCGATGGACAGCGAAATGGTGCCGCCGGGCTTGGCGATATAGTCCACCGCGCCCAGATTCAGCGCCTCGAATGTGGCCAGCGCCCCCTTCTCGGTGAGCGATGAGACCATGACCACCGGCACCGGGCGATCCGCCATGATGAGCGATAGCGCGGTGATGCCGTCCATCTCCGGCATGTTGATGTCCAGCGTTATCACGTCGGGCCGAAATTCGCGGTTTTCGTCCACCGCTTCCTTGCCATTCCTGGCCTGGCGAATCTCGAAATCGCCCTCGGCTTCGAATAAGGTGAGTAGTTGTCGGCGCATCAATGCCGAATCGTCGACAATAAGCAGTTTAATCATGGTGTATTCTCTTTCATTCTCGTTCCATGCAGAGCATGGGAACGTTCAATCCGGCAACGGGCAAATCGGAATTTAGCCAGACATGTTCGTCTGGCCTTACCTGGTGTAGTGCTCCATTCTGTTTGGAACTTAAGCCAATGGTAAGCGCTGCATTGTAGGTCGGGTTTCAACCCGACATGTCGGGCTAAAGCCCGACCTACAAGGGTTTGAACATAAGCGCCGTTAATTGCGGCGCACTACACTAGCCATTGGCCAAGCCGCCCGACATTCGGTGTCGCCAAGCAAAATTTAATGATTAGTCAACCTGACCGTCATTCAATAGCGTGTCTTCGGCTATGGTGCTATCGACTTCGTTTTCTTCAGCGTTTTTTTCAGCTTGCTTCTCGGGGGGTGATTCGGCACTATCCACCGCCACATCATCTTTATGTGAGTTCAGGTATATATTCCTCCGCGCTGAAAAACTCTCCGAACTCACAGTATCGCCCCCAGTTAGTGTAGATAAATAGAAGTCCAATAATTGCAACATCGGTCGCTATTGGGATTACCCCTTATGCTGCCATCCTCGTCAGATCGTCGAGTTCGCGGTCTTCCACCAGATGTGAAGGCTCAATCAGTTGCACCATGCGTTTCTGCTTTTCCAGATTAGCCATGCGCGCCATGAGTTTTCCTTGCTCACTGGACAATCGCGGGGCCGGTTCGATGGCAGACTTGTGAATCCGCAATACTTCGGCGACCGAGTCAACGATGAAGCCGGTGCGCATACCATCTATCAGGAACACCATAACGCGCTGGCGATCCGAACGCTCGACGGCAGGCAGCCCGAGACGCCGCCGCAAATCGATCACCGGCAGCACCGCGCCGCGCAGGTTGATGACACCCTCGACGAAAGGCGGCGCCTTGGGCACATGCGTTAATTCTTCCGGCACGCGCACGATTTCCTGCACGCTTTCGATGGGTACGCCGAACTCTTCCTTGCCGAGGCGGAACACCACCACCTGTTCGTCATCGTCGTTCGATTCGTCATCTGCGGCAACTTCTTCATGTTTCTTGTCATCATGCAAGCTATCCATAGTCGTCAATGCCTCCTTAACGGCGGAGTGTTGGAATAAATTTCTGACGGAAATAATTGACACCAGACGTTTGCCGCCGTCCAGGCGGCAAATTTCAGAAATGTCCGTAAGCTCCCCATCGCGCGCAAACAGGCCGGGCATGGTATCAACATCAGCCTTGGCCACGCGCAGCACTTCGTTTACGCTATCCATGACAATACCCACCGAGGCTGCACCCAGAGATACCACGACGATGCGGCTATGCTCGTCGGCATCTTGCGGTGGCAGGCCAAACATGCGGCGCAGGCTGACCAGTGGCAGCAAGCGGTTGCGTAGCGTCATCACGCCGAGAACGTGTGACTCCGCATGAGGCACATGAACAATATTTTCCGGCACCTGGACAATCTCTTGCACATCTTCGATGGCGATGGCGTATTCCTGCCCGGCAACATCGAAGCTCACCAGTTGCAATTCGTCGCTCGCATCCTCTTCCTCGGCCTCGGTGTTGGTGTAAACCCCACCGGCCATGGAGGCGCTCCTGGCAACGGCGGCGATTTCAGCGAACTCCTGGGCAATCAGCTTGGCAAAATCGAGCACCATGATCATGGCGTGTCCACCCACATCCTTGATGACTCCAGAGAGCAGTTCGGTATTCACCGTGCCCTGGATGGAGCCTACGCCTTCGATTTTTCCCGGCTCGACGCCGACCACGCTGGCCACCTTGTCCACCACGAAACCCAGTGGTTGCCCGATGTCGATCACCAGGGCGCGGGTAGCGTCGTCATACTCCCGTTCGGCGAAACCGAAAACCCGGCGCAGGCTGATGATGGGCAGCACCTTGCCGCGCAGGTTGGCCAGACCATCAAGGGTGGGCGGCGCCAGCGGCACCCGCACCACCTCCGGTACGCGAATAATCTCCTGCACCGGCGCCATATCCACCGCGAAAACCTCGTCTCCCGCGATGAAGGTCACAAATTGTCGTATGTCGGAAGCCTGTTCATCGACGCTATCCTCTTCGCTACGCGCCCCGGTTGTCTCGGCCATTTCGGTCGCATCGGCGCGGGATGCGTCCTGTTCCTGTGTATTCGCCATTATCGTTCTCCTGGGTTAATGTGAAACTAGCGCGTAGGGTGGGCACGTTTTTGTGCCCACGCGTTAAGCAATACGAGAAACCGCGTGGGCACAACGGTGTGCCCACCCTACGCCTTACTACGAACAGTTAAGTGAACAACTCTTTAGGCCGCTTGTAATTCATCGGCGAGAGAAGCGATCTCTTCGATGGCGGCGGCCAGTTCCTCGGCACCCTGAGACTGCTGCTTGGCGGCGGAGGCGGACTCGGTCGCGGCTTTGTCCGCTTCCTGCGCTGCGGAAGAAATCTGCTCCACGCCCTTCTTTACCTGGGCGGTGGCAGCGGCAATTTCGTTGGACGCCGTGAGGATTGCCTGGGTGCCTTTTTCCACCACCGCGATATCCGTTTCGATGACCACCAGATTGGCAGTGCTGGTCTTGGCCTTTTCCACCTCGCCCAGCGCAGATGCCACGATTTCCTCCAGGTCGCGTCCGACCACGCCGATCTGATCCTGCACCGCCTTGACCAGATCCTTGATGCGGTCGGCATTTTCGGCGGAGTCGTGCGCCAGGTTGCGGATGTCGGTCGCCACCACCACGAAGCCCTTGCCGAACTCACCGGCCCGCGCCGCTTCGATGGAGCCGTTGACCGCCAGCATGTTGGTCTGGATGGAAACGGTGGTGATCGCATCCACAATCTTGTCGATGCGCCGCGACACCAGCTCGAGATCCTTGATCTGCTTGATGCTGCCCTTGGACGAGTCCGCCGATGAGGAAATGCCGGTGATCAGGGCATCTATCGAGGTTTTGTTCACCCCCAGCAGAGTCTGGATCGCGCCCACTTTCTCGGCGCCGGCCGTGGCGCGGCTCTGGGCCAGTTCCAGCCCCTTTTCGATTGCGTTGATCGCGGCTGAGGCTTCCGCAGTTCCGGCGGATTGCACTTCGGCGCCCTTGCGGATCTGATCGATGGCCGCCATGATCTGGGCGCTCGAACGATTGATCTCCGATACGGCGGAGGACAGTTCCTCGGCGGCGGAAGCGACTTCCTCGGCACTCTTGGCGACATCCGTGGAGGTCTTCAGATCCTCGGCCAGCTCGGACAGGCTCTGCGCCGCTTTTTCGCATTCTCCCAAGGCTTGGGATTGCTCCTGCACGGTCTTGGCCGATTCCTCGGCGGCAGCGGATTGTTCTTCGGCGGCAGCGGCGATATCTTCCGATCCTTTCAAGGCTTGCTGTGCAGCCGTCTTGGATTGCTGGGCGCCGACCGCGATTTCCGACACCCCTTTGACGATTTCTGCGGCGTCGACGCGAATCTGCTCCAGTTGCTGGGTAATGGTCTTGCCATTCTCCACTTCGCCTTCGATCGCCTTGGCCGAAGTGCTGATGCCTTCGGTGATCGCCTTTACTTCCTGTTGAATTTGGCCGACCAATTCTTGGATCTGTTTCGCGCTTTTCTCCGAGGTTTCGGCCAGCGTCCTGACTTCATCGGCGACGACGGCAAACCCCTTGCCATGCTTGCCGGCGCGTGCCGCCTCGATGGCGGCATTCAGCGCCAGCAAGTTGGTTTGGTCGGCGATGCGCGCAACGGCCTTGACGATGTCGCCGATGTTGGCCGCCTGCTTTTCCAGTTCGGCCACCATTTCGACCGAAGCGTTCTGGCGTTGGGCTGCAACGGCAACGTTGGTGACCATCCCGGCCACATCGGCGCTGGTCTTGGCCACCAGCGTCTGGGTGGCCTCCGCCTTGGTCTGGCTGATGTCGGCGTTCTGCAATTGGAGGAGAATGGAGGCTTCGATCTGCTTGAAAGCGGCCAGCGATTCCTGGGCGGCGCCTGAAGCTTCTTCGGCGCCCGTGGCAATCTGGTCGGAGGAGCGTTTCAGTTCCTCGGCGGCAGAGGCCGCTTCGTTGATGCCGGAGGACAGTTGCCCCGTGGCGGCGGCAATGCGCTCCGCCGCCTGCTGCTGCTTGCCGAGGGTGCGCGCTTTCTTGCGCTGGTCTTCCGCCTCGCGGGCGGTGACGGCAGAGGTTTTGCCCCCGATTGGGACAACGGCGGCAGAGTTGGTTGCGGAATTTTTTACGAGAGCCATGGTGTATCTCCTTTGCGGGCGGATGTAATGTGGGCGAATTGAATTGATGAGTGCCGGAAAATGCGCGACAGCAATCATGGCGGTATCGTAGGGAAACGGGCGGCGGCAGGTAATACCCGGATCGGCGTATTTTCACTACCGGTATTCAGGTAGAAACGTGGCGGCGCAGGGTGGGCACGCCGTTGCTTCGTAGAGGTTCTCGCGCCCGGGGGGTGTGCCCACGCAGATTCAATACCGCGTGGGCAGAAACCCCCTGCCCACCCTACAGAATTACTACACTAGCTGATGACGAAGCCGTTGCTGATCGCGTGCCGGGTGAGGTCGGCGACATTATGCAAATTGAGTTTGCGCATGATGTTGCGCCGATGCACATCGACGGTGGATGGGGCGATGTACAGCCGGCCCGCAATCATCGTTGAGGTGAGACCTTCGGCAACCAGTTGCAGTACCTGGCGCTCCCTGTCGCCGAGTTTGCCGGAAACATCTGCGCTGGATTGCTGGGACATGCCCCCTGTCACCGCTTCCGCTACATCGGGGCACAAGTACTTGCGGTTGCGCCGTACCGAGCCAACCGCCCGCAACAATTCGTCGGCAGCCTCGGCTTTGGTGACATAAGCCGAAGCACCGGCATTCATCATATCCACGACATATCTCTGGTCGGAGTAGGTCGAGAGTGCAATCACCTTGACCTGCGGACAGGCCGCGATGAGATGACGCGTGGTTTCGATGCCGTTCATGCCGGGCATGCCGATATCCATGCACACGATATGGGGTAAGGTTTTGCGGGCAAGCTTGACTACTTCGAACGCATCGCCGGTTTCACCGACGACTTCGAGATTCGGCATTTTTTCCAGCAAGCTCCGCAACGCGTCGCGAAACATCTGGTGATCATCGACAAGAAGGATGCGCACATTTTCCATGGTTGGTTCTCAAAATCGCAAACTGATGACAAATCAATTGGCGATGTCCGTAAATAGTGTTGGTGGTCTGAATCTGCACGCCGGAAGATAACGGGCGAAAAGACGAAGCGGAACAAGTAGTATGACCGGCCAATTTCAGTATGCATGCACCTAGCGCAACGACATGCCGGTCTGATTTCTATCGAAACCTGAAGTGTAGATGTCAGGTTACCCGCATGATCAAGCCGCACTCCGTGCGGTAGAACACTTAACCTGAAACCCGCATAGCAAAACTGTCTGCATGATGCTTCATTGCACGCGGATGACATATCGGTGTTTGTCTGATTGTGGCGTAAGGAACGGAGAAATTTTCCATCAGTGTTTGTATGACAGAGTGCGAGTGCGTTAGAAGGAATGCCTGGTATCCAAGAAATTTATGCAATTCATGGCAGCCTGCAGAACTGTCGTTTCCAGCTATGCTCAGCGCAAGCTACGAAATTTCCACTGCTATGCGTGTTCCTTTGCCAGCATCCGATGCAATGGTGAATCTGCCACCTGCGACTTCAGCCATTTCACGCATGTTTAACAACCCCAAACCGATGTGCCCGCCTTTCCCCAACTGCTCCGGGTCAAAGCCGACACCGTTGTCGGCGATTGTCAGGGCGATGGGCCGGCTGCCATGATTCAGCGTTGCCTCGACCTGTGTGGCGCGGGCATGTTTGGCGCAATTCGTCAGCGCTTCCTGGAAAATGCGAAACAGCAAGGACTCCAGATCCGGCGCAAGCCGTACGTTGAAATCCGCGCAGTCGAATTGAACCGCGATGCCGGTTCGCCGTGCAAACTGTTGTGCATAGCCCTCCAACGCCGCCGACAGCCCCGCGTAATCGAGCAAAGGGGGCCTCAGGTCGGAGCATATTTCGCGGATGCTGGCTGCCGTGTCCACGATCAGCGCGCGGGTGTCCGCCAAGCGCTCGGCGAGGTCGGTTGAATGTTCCTGCGGCAATTCCGTGGCGATGATTTCCAGGTTGATGTCAATGGCGGCAAGGTTCGGGCTGGTGCGATCATGCAATTCGCCGGACAGCCGCCGCCGCGCATTTTCCTGCACGGCGACCAGGTGGCGCGATGCCTCCTCCTGACGCCTCAAGTAGCCGTTACGCTCCTGTTCCATTTTTTTCCGCTCGGTTATGTCATAGACGGTGGAGCGGCTCTTGGCATAGCCGCCATCCGCGCCATAAATGGCCGTCGCACTGATTAACACGGGCAAAACTGTCCCATCCTTGCGGATCAGCTCCAATTCCACATCACGTACTTCTCCGGTTGCCTTGAGCTGCGGAAAAGTCCGCTGAAAATTCGGAAGCGTGTCAGGGGTCAGCAGGTCGGCGAGATTCAGTTTCCCGACAATTTCATTTTGTGTGTAGCCCAGCCATTCGAGCTCGGTTTGGTTGATGCGCAGGAAGACCCCGTTCTTGTCGAGCGAATGATAACCGCACGGGGCATGCTGGTATAAATCTGAATACTCCTCGGCAGTGCGCTTGAGCGCTTTGACTAAATTGAGCTGCTTTTGCTCGCTTTTTTTGATTATGCTGATGTCGAGACAATGACCAATGTAGCCGATGAACACCCCCTCGCTGTCATAGCGCGGGCTGCCATCGAACTTAATCCAGCGGTATTTACCACTGTGGTGGCGCAGCCGGTAGTCCACGCTGAATTTCTCACGCCGGCCAAAGGCGGAAACATACACTTCCAGGCAGCGCTGATAATCGTCTGGGTGGATACCTTCCGACCAGCCGTTACCGAGTTCCTGTTCGAGGGTGCGCCCGGTAAAATCTATCCATGTCTTGTTAAAATAGTTGCATAACTTATCCGTGCCGGATGTCCAGATCAACGCCTGGCTGGAATCAGCCAACGTGCGGTATTGCAGCTCGCTCTCTATCCGACCGGTAATATCGCTGAACGCGATGCACACCTTCGCAGGCTCATATTCTGCCTGCATGTTTAAACCATTCAGGCGAGCATGCAAGACCGTGCCGTCCGCGCGCTGGAGCTTCAGCTCGCATTCCAGTTTCCCGCTATGCTGCAACGTGTGCAGAAAATTCCGCTGCCAGCGTTCGCTGTCTTTGGCGGCGACGAAACGCGCGAAATGACGGTCAATCAGATTGTTGCGTACCTCCCCCAGCAGTGCGGCACCGGCGAGGTTCACCTTGGCGATCAGGCCATCGCAAGTCAGGATGAGGTAGCCGATCGGGGCAAAGTCATAGAGTTCCACATAGCGGTCATGTGATTCCTGCAGGGCAAGCTGGGTGAGCCGCAATTCCTCGTTCTGCATCTCCAGTTTGGCCTTATACATTTGGAGATCGAGCAGGAGTTCTTCTGTGCTGTGCTGTGCTGTGCTGTGCTGTGCTGTGCTGTGCTGTGCTGTGCTGTGCTGTGCTGTGCTGTGCTGTGCTGTGCTGTGCTGTGCTGTGCTGTGCTGTGCTGTGCTGTGCTGTGCTGTGCTGTGCTGTGC
>JAUYJO010000212.1 GCA_030700315.1 Gallionella sp. | reverse complement strand
CAGTCTCCTTGATCTGATCGGGGACATCCCCCGCGATCAAGGATCGGAGATTTTTACGTCAATTGCAGCAAGATAAGTTGTGGGGCTGATAGAGAACGGTGGGGGCGGAGCACCACCGCGTAGCGGTTTAGTTCAACAAATAATATAGAAACGATATGGGAATTTACAAAATTGATGTTGCACGCGGGATTTATTGGGTATGTGTTCCTGAAGTTGAGTTGCGCGTACTGTGTGGATGCCCGGCGGAGGCAGTCAAACATTTGATCAAGCGCGGACTCATCCTGCCCCAGGAAATCGGGGGCGTCATGTGCGAGACTGGACCCAACGCTATTCTGCTTTCGGATGTTTTGTTGCAGAACGGAGAGTTTGCCAATCTTGCCGAGTTCCCGGTATTGCAAATGCTTTACAAGCAGGGGTTGATTGTTCCAGGGCACCCCAATAACACCGGGCGCAAGCCCATGCTGATCGGTTCGGCCAACCAGATTGAGTCGCAAATGCGCTATATCTACCGTGGCAATTATGGTTTGGTGTCACGGGAGGAAATTATTCAGACTGGCGTATCTGAAGAGCAAGCCACGGAAATAATGCGTTTGAAGCTGAAGTTTGCCTTTGGCCGGATTCGTCCGACTAGTGATTTTATCGACACCCGTGTTGTCGGCGACGATTCGGTAGAGATTGCAGACGGCGTTTACCTGCGCCGGCTGCAGCCCAATGTTTTTGAATTTTCCCATGACGGCAAAACAGTGACGGTCAACCTCAACCTTCACCCCGGCGAGGCCTACGAATGTGCCTATCCGCTGGGTTATCGCAGATTTGAACCGGAATACTTCGCCGTCATTCATTCTGGCGAGGGGGATGGGTGGGATGTCAACCGGCCCAGCATGTCGAGCATCATCACGTTTCAAGGGAGTGTCTACTTGATCGATGCAGGGCCGCATCTGGTCAATTCCATGGCCGCATTGGGTATCGGAATCGATCAGGTAGACGGGATTTTCCATACCCATGCGCACGACGACCATTTCGCCGGGCTAACCGCGCTGATGCGCGCAGGTAAACGCATCCGCTATTTTGCGACACCCTTGGTGCGCGCTTCGGTGAGCAAAAAATTAACCGCCTTGCTGGGGGTGGAAGAAGAGCGATTCAAAGATTTTTTCGACATCCGGGATATTGCTTTCGATACATGGAACGATATCGAAGGGCTGGAGGTGATGCCGGTTTTCTCGCCGCATCCCGTGGAGACCAATATTTTTATATTTCGCGCCTTGTGGGGCGATGGCTACCGCACCTACGCCCATTTTGCTGACATTGTATCGATGGACGTTCTCAAGGGTATGGTTACCGATCAGCGCGATGCTCCCGGTTTGGATCAATCTGCCTTTGAGCGTATTCGCTCAACCTATTTACTTCCGGTCGATTTGAAAAAAATTGATATCGGTGGGGGCATGATCCACGGTGATGCCAAGGACTTTCGGCGCGATAGCTCAACCCGCATTCTGTTGGCTCACCGCGCGACAGAGCTGACCCCGGAGGAGCGAGAGATTGGCTCCAGTGCCGCGTTCGGCACGGTTGACGTACTGGTAGAAGGCCTCTCGGATGGGTTTCGCCGCCACGCCTTTGCCTATTTGCAAGATAATCTTCCGGGCGTAGCGCTCCATGATTTACGCATGCTGGTCAATCATTCCATTGAGGAAATCAATCCGGGTGCCATCTTCGTTAAGGAAGGCGAGTCGTTTCAAGAGGTGTTGCTGCTGGTAAGCGGGCGAGTGGAAAAGATACGTACCCGCGACAACATATTGGGAAGCCTGGCTGCCGGTTCGCTGATCGGTAATATTGCGATGCTGAACAACACGCCCTCGCTACACACCTATCGTGCTTCCTCTTTCGTGCGTTTGTTACGGATACCGATCAGGCTTTATGCCGAGGTGGTGCGGCGCAACGGGTTGATGGATCGTTTGCGTCGTATTGTCGATATGAGCGCTTTTTTGAATACAACCAGTTTGTTTAGTGAAGGGCTTCCGCCCGCCATTCTTGGGCGCATCATTGACGGTGCAGCGGAACGGAGCTTTCAGTCTGGTGAGGTTATCGGCGGCAAGGATATTCAGGTTATCAATATTATTCGTTCCGGCCTTATCGAGCGCAAGATGGGCAACAAAGTGCTGGATGTCCTGGGTCAACGTGATTTTTTCGGTGAGGAAGAAGCCGTCCTCGATGTTCCCAGCCTGTTTAGCCTGCATGTGCTGGAAGATGTGCTGGCCGTGCAAATTCCGGGAAATCTTGTGAAAGATGTGCCGATACTACGCTGGAATATTTTTGAGAGCCATCAGCAACGGGCAGCACGAATTGTGCATGGCAACCGCCATACTGAAGCATTTATCTGGAATGACTCTTTCTCTATACATGTGGCTCAAATGGACAGCCATCACAAGAGGCTCATCGAAATTGCCAACGCGATTGCCGGATATTTGCAAAATAATTCCGAACACGAGGTACTTTTAAAAGCATTTGACGCATTGGTGGATTACACGCGATATCACTTTGCTGCCGAGGAAAAACTGATGGCACTTTACAGTTACCCCGGTACTGGGGGGCACAAAAAAAGGCATGGCGATCTGGTTCGTCAGATTATCGAATACAAGGAGCAGGTGCTTGGCGGCAATCTCCCAAGCAAAGCTGGCTTCCAGAATTTTATGGAACGCTGGCTTATGCACCACCTTCTTGACGAGGATCGCAAATACGGCGACTTTCTCAATAACAAAGGAGTGTATTAAGGGAGGCAGAATTCACAAGCGTACCGTTTGGTCATGAACCTCATGATGATGTAGGTCGGGATTCATCCCGACGGGGTTGGGTTATGCGGCGCTCTGTCGGGATGAATCCCGACCTACGAAACCCACACACGGTTTATAAAAGGTACTTTTACAATTTCTGCACCCCTTAGCATTAGACCGAAAAACGAAAAATTGGTAATCTCCGATTCTCAAATTCGGAAGCCAAACGACAGATGTGCCAAACGACAGATAGTGAAAGGTAGCCGATGTCCCCTCAACGCACCGACCCCGGCTTGCCCGGGCTGCTAAAAAAACTTGGCGCAATGACCGCGATCCGCGACACCTATTTGGTGGAGCAGAGCCTGTTGCGCACTATCGGCCCGTTGCTTGGGGTGCGCGAAACCTCTCTTTGTCGTGTCGATGACAGCGGGACTATCATCCGTGTGCTGAATCATTCGCGCTCGGTGGTGACAGAAGAAAACGGTGTTCAGCGAGATGCCGAGCGCATCGAGGAAATTACCAGTGATCAGGGTATATCGAGCACGAAGCGCAAGTTGTTTGACAGCGTACGCCTGCTCGGCAAACCCTGTAGCAAAAAACTTGATAACGATCTGCTCATTTGTTACCCGCTTCTCGGAGATAACAAGCTGTGCGGGTATTTTGTCTTTCAGCGCGATCGTGAAGTTACGCCTGTCGAGGATGCAATTGTTCACGGCGTACTCGAAGTGTTCACCAACTACTACGAGCTGCTCGACACCAGCCAGCGTGACCAGCTCACCGGCCTGCTTAACCGCTATTCGCTGGAAACCAATCTTGACCGCTTGTGGAATCTGCTATCGGCACGCCTGCACGATGCTGACAAAGAAAACACACGGCGGGACACAGCACCTGAAAATTATTGGCTCGGCATGTTGGATATTGATCATTTCAAGAAGATAAACGATACCTATGGTCATATCATCGGTGATGAAGTTCTGATATTGGTTACCCGCCTGTTGGAGAATTCGTTTCGCCAGTCCGACTTACTTTACCGCTACGGCGGCGAAGAGTTTATTGCAATCGTCGCGGCCAACGACCTAAAGTCGGCTACGCTGGCTTTTGAACGCGCCCGAAACAAAATCGAGCAATACACGTTTCCGCAGGTCGGTCATGTCACCATCAGCGGCGGTTTCAGTGGCGCCGATCCAAGCGTGTTGCCGCAAGAGGTGATCTACCGTGCCGACAGCTCGCTTTATGTGGCCAAGAATGCGGGCCGCAACCGTATTTGTCACTATGACACGCTGGTCAAAGAAGGGATTTTGAAAGAAGTTGCGTCAGGCAGCATTGATCTGTTTTGAGTGTGCAGGGTTAAGCGTCCGGGGTAATTACTCAGGTGTTGCCGATTTTCTCCTTCCCCCTTGCAGGGGGAAGGCTGGGATGGGGGTAGAAAGGTGGGATATAAAGATGCTTTGCGATGGTTCCGCCCTTCCACCCCCATCCTAACCTTCCCCCTTCCAGGGGGAAGGGACTGGCGTTGCGGCTCTTTTCAAGCATACCTTCGCCTGAGTAGTTGCCATCCGGGGGTTATTGCTCCTGTTGTGGAACGCTTTTCGAATTTGTGATCATTATTTTCAACCGAGTTTTTTATATACAGGTGGCCCACATGAATACTCCGAAAAAAGCTGCTTACAAACCCTTCCGCCGTTCCGACCAGAATTCGGTCGAGCACTCGCTGACCAATCACTTGTTGTACTCGATGGGCAAGTCCGTCAAGGCGGCCACCGGGCGCGATTGGTATGATACCTCGGCGCACACCATACGCGACCACCTTATCGAGAAGTGGGTGCATACCGTGGATAATCATATCGAGCAGGATGCCAAGCGGATTTATTATCTTTCGATGGAATTTCTGATCGGTCGCACGCTTTCGAATGCCGCGCTTAATTTGGGGTTGGAGTCATCGCTTCATGCCGGGCTGCTTGCGCTGGGGCAGGAGATGGAACATATCGAAGAAATGGAAACCGATGCCGCGCTCGGCAATGGCGGCCTGGGCCGTCTTGCCGCCTGCTTTCTCGATTCCATGGCGACCATGAATATGCCGGGCATGGGCTACGGCATCCGTTACGAATACGGCATGTTCACTCAACGTATCGAAAACGGCCAGCAGGTCGAGCATCCAGATAACTGGCTGCGTTACGGTAACCCGTGGGAGTTCCAGCGCCCCGAGCGGCTGTATCCGGTTAAATTTTATGGCCGTATTGTCAAATTCACGGATGAGCTGGGTGTGGCCAAACACCACTGGATAGACAGTGAAAAGGTGATGGCGATGGCCTACGATTTTCCTGTTCCCGGCTACAACACGGAGACCGTCAACAATCTACGCCTGTGGGCGGCCAAATCTACCCGCGAGTTCAATCTTGGTTCTTTCAACGCGGGCGACTATATCGGCTCGGTGGTTGAAAAAGACATTACCGAAAATATTTCCAAGGTGCTCTATCCGGACGACAGCTCGTTGATGGGGCGCGAACTGCGCCTCAAGCAGGAGTATTTCTTTGTTTCCGCGTCGGTTCAAGATATTCTGCATCGTTTCTCTTCCAAATACAGCGACTGGAATCTGTTGCCGGACAAGATCGCCATTCAGCTCAACGATACTCATCCGGCGGTCGCCGTGGCGGAGATGATGCACCAGTTGCTCGATAATCATCGGCTGTGCTGGGAACATGCCTGGAAGCTGGTGACCGGCATATTCGCCTATACCAACCATACCCTGATGCAGGAGGCATTGGAGGCTTGGCCGGTGGTCATGTTCGAGCGGGTATTGCCACGGCATCTGGAAATCATCTATGAGATCAACCATCGTTTTCTGGCGCAGGTAAACCATAGTTTTCCCGGCGATGCCGGATTGCTGGAACGCGTTTCCATTATTGATGAGAAACATGGCCGTCGCGTGCGTATGGCGCATTTGGCCGTGGTCGGCAGCCATACCGTGAACGGCGTTGCCGAGATACATAGCGAGCTGTTAAAAACCTCTCTGTTTCTCGATTTCCAACGCATCTTCCCCGGCAAATTCATCAATATCACTAACGGCATTACGCCGCGCCGGTGGTTGAACCAGTGCAATCCGCGCTTATCCGAATTGATCGCTTCGCGCATCGGCTCCGGCTTCGTGCGCGATCTCTCTGAACTAAATAAACTGGCCACCTATGCCGACGACGTAGAATTTCGCAAGGAGTTTCGTGCCGTCAAGCAGGCCAATAAACTCTATCTTGCCGAGCATATCGAGCAAGTGACAGGCATCCGCGTCGACCCCGCTTCGCTGTTTGATGTGCAGGCCAAGCGCATCCATGAATACAAGCGCCAGTTGCTCAATGTGCTGCATGTCATCACCCTCTACAACCGGATTCGTTCCGGGCAAATCAATGGCATTACACCGCGTACCGTAATTTTTGGCGGCAAGGCCGCGCCGGGCTACCGGACGGCCAAACTGATCGTCCGTCTGATCAATGATGTGGCCGGCATCGTCAACAACGACCCGGCAGTCGGCAGCTTGCTCAAGGTGGTGTTTTACCCCAACTATGACGTTTCGACGGCGGAAAAAATATTTCCGGCCGCCGAACTTTCCGAGCAGATTTCCACTGCGGGCACCGAAGCTTCCGGTACCGGCAACATGAAAATGGCGCTTAACGGCGCGCTGACCATGGGTACGCTGGATGGCGCCAATGTTGAAATATGCGAGGAAGTGGGCGATGAAAATATCTTCATCTTTGGCCTGACCACACCTGAAGTGGCCGACCTGCGTGCGCGCGGCTACAACCCGTGGGACTACTACAACGGCAACGCGGAGCTGCGCCAGGCGCTGGATATGATCGGGAATGGATTTTTTTCGGTGGAGGAGTTGGACCGCTACCGCCCCCTGTTTGATAATCTGACGCAGAACGGTGATTACTATTTGTTGCTGGCCGACTATGCCAGCTACATCGCCGCTCAGGACAAGGTGAGTGCGCTCTATCAGGATCAGGAGGAATGGACGCGCCGCGCCATTCTCAATGTTACCTCGATGGGCAAGTTTTCCAGCGACCGCACCATTCAGGAGTATGCCGACAAAGTATGGGATGTCAAGCCTGTGTTGCCCGCGTGTTCGCTGTAAAAGGTTCGCGTGCAGCTCACGCAGCGAAACCGCCTTTAACCCAGACAATCCATTGGGGCGTAGGTCGGGCTTCAGCCCGACATGTCGGGTTAAAACCCGACCTACAACCCATTGATTTTTCAATACCCCAATAGCTAATGAACTATCTGGGTTTAACAGCGCTTGCACAATGATTGTTAGCAGTAGAGACTTGCAAAGCGGGTGTACATTGAGGGGAAAGCGGTTTGCAGGAAGGGGATGATGCGCCTCGACAGATTTCCGTCGAGCAGCAGCTTCATTACACCGCCAGGGTGTAAAGATTGTGTTCGCGGTCTGCTGCAAACGCTAGGCAGGCGCGGATGTCGGAGGTTTCGAGTTCGGGAAAATCTTCGATGATGTCCGCCTCGCTCATGCCTTCGGCCAGCATGTCCAGCACGTCATAAACGCTGATGCGCAGGTTGCGGATGCAAGGACGACCTCCCCGTTTGTCGGGGTCGAGAGTAATGCGCGAATTAGCCATGTTCACCGCCTTGCAGGTTGGGTTGTTAAGCGCACTATAAGGGACATGACGGGTTAATTCAACTGCATAGGTGTATCCGTCGAAAAGTTTCGGGTTGTCTGTGCACCGTTTATGCGCGCAAGTGAGAGTACCCATAGATAGCGATCTGCTGCATAATCCAAAAAACACACTCCCGGCCAAGCCGGACTAGAAACGTATGAGCGAAGCATCTAAACAAGCTGTGGCTATCCTGGCGATAGAGGACGATTCTGGCGATTTCGGATTGATCCGGGCGTATGTGAACCTGGTTGAACTGGGCATCAGGGGTGGCAACAAACAGTTAACCCGCGCCAAAACACTGGCCGAGGGAGTTGCTGCCGCCAAAAACGACAAGCCTGATATCGTGTTGCTGGATTTATCGCTTCCCGATTCGACGGGATTGGATACGGTGCAGGCTATGCGCGTCGCCTTGCCGGGTGTGCCCATCGTGGTGCTGACCGGGCATGACGACCACGCCCTTGCCACCGCCGCTTTACAATCCGGTGCACAGGATTATCTGGTCAAGGGACAATTCGATCACGATGCGCTGGGCAGGACGGTGCGTCATGCGCTGGTGCGCCATGCATTGGAAGTGCAGCTCAAGGAGAGTGAAAAAATATTGCTGGATTCACGCAACCACCTGAAAGAACAAGTTGAAAAAATGTCCTCCCAGTTGAGGGAGCTCAGGGATGAATTCGAAGATGTCAATACGGCGCTAAGGGTTCTGCTCAATAACCGGGATAAGGATAAATCTGCCGCCCAGGATGCGCTGGTGCGGGAGATGAGCCAGGAAGTTGCGCCATTCCTGCTGAAGCTTAAAAAAAGTGTCCGTGATCGCAAGCAAGCCCGTTTGCTGGATGTGATAGAAAGCAATCTGCAACATTTGGTTTCCTCGTATGGCAATACAAAAGCTGGCAACTTGCTCTTCTGCCAATTAACGCCGGTCGAAATACAGGTGGCTTCCATGATCAAGCAGGGGCTGTCTACCAAGGATATCGCCACGGCCTTTTCACTCTCTCCGGAAACCATCAGCGTTCACCGGAAACATATCCGCAAAAAACTCGGCCTGTCCAACAAAGCGGACAATCTCCGCAGCTATCTGGCGTCGTTACCGGAATAATCCGGATTGATGACACAGCAATACCAATGGTTACTCGCGTAACCATTTCCTCCCCTATTTATCTACTATTCCAAATGCTGTTGAACATCATTGCACATCAAGTATCGGCGTAGTACTATTTACCGGTTACGAGGCCAGCCCTTAAAGATATTATCAAAAAGGCCGATATAGCGATGTATCAGGCTGAAGGGTGCGGGCGTAACTCGATTTTTTAGTGAGGTATTCACGCAATTACGGTAAAACCTTTCGCCACGGGTGGTTGGGATGGCTCTTTATGTTTGGAGGTATGCGTTGATCTCATCGTATAGTTTTAGCATTACCGTAATTGCGTGAACACCCCACTTTAAGTTTTATGGGTAAATTCGAGTTTGCTCATCCCGAATATCCCCGGTTCGCATCCTGGCGGGGTGTTGCGTTCACGGCGCTATTTTTTCTGCTGGCCGGCTGTGCGGCAAAGCGCGATCACTACAATATCCCTGCGCTCGATCTTCCCGGGCAATACGCAAAGGCTCCGGCGAGCGCCGATATTGCCCATCCAGAAATTATTACAACCCGCACGACGACACCCTCTGATGCATCGACGACTTCATCGCCGTTGAGTGCCGCGCTGACGGAATGGTGGCGCTTATTGGGGAGCCAGGAACTGAACGGGTTGATGGATCGTGCCTTGGCCAACAATCCCGACCTGCGGATCGCGGCATTGCGCATCGCGCAAAGCAAGGCGCGGCTCGACCAGGCGGGAGCCGATAAGGCACCGACGATCTCCGTGCCGGTACAGGTCAAGAACGAGTACCCGGAGTCCGGCATCGGCAGGGGCAACCCGAACGGCAACAACAAATCTCGCACTACCCACCAAATCAGCATCAGGGGCGATTGGCGTCCCGATATTTGGGGGGAGGCCTATTCCTTGTACGAAGCCGCCGAGTTGCAGTTATTGCGCGCGACCTACCAGCGCGACGATATCCAGAGAAACGTGGTTGCCGATGTGGTCGTCAATTACATGGAATATCTGTCGCTCAACGACCGTTTGAAGGTAGCGCGCGAGACCGAAAAATCGTTGGGCGAGATGCTCGCGTCAGTCGATGCACGCCGCGAGGTGGGCGATGCCACCATTACCGATATGGAGCAGCAGAAGGCGGCGGTTTATCAGGTCAAGGCCACCATTCCGGTGCTCGAACAGCAGCGCGAGGTCGTGCTTAACCGCCTGGCTTCGCTGGCGGGTTCGGCACCGGTGGCGATGAAGCTCTCGGATAGCGGATTGGACACGGCAAAATTCCCGCTGGTGCTTCCCGGCGTGCCCTCGGCATTGCTGTTGCGCAGACCCGATGTGCGCGCGGTGGAAGCGCGGCTGTTGGCGGCGGATGCCGACATCGACGTGGCGCGGGCGCGGGTGCTGCCGCCTCTGGATCTGACCGCGCAGGTGGGCTATGGCAGCACGTACCTGTCGAAGTTATTCATGCCGCAGGCGCTGTTCTGGAACGCCATCGCCAACCTTTCGGCGACCATATTCGATAGCGGCAAGCGTTCCAGCGAGGTGGAGTTTGCCCAGGCCGTGCATGAAGAGCTGGTGGAAACTTATGTGCGGGTGATCTACGACGCGGTGCGAGAAGTCGATGACTCGCTGAGCGCGATCAGCTTTATGGGCAAGCGCCTGGAAGCGCAGGGTGTGGCCACCGATTCTGCGCTGCGCGCCTGGAATTTCAGCCAGGAAGCTTTTATGGCGGGAGCGGTGGATTATCTGGTGGTGCTGGATACGCAACGCACTTACCAGCGCAACCTGGATGATTGGTACAGCGTGCGCATGGAGCGCTACCGGGGCTTGGTCAACCTGTTCGCCGCGCTGGGCGGCGGCGTACCTGGCGGTGACGCCCTGCCCGGAGATGGGCTGCGGCCCGTACAGCCGGCAGACGAGGCCGATTTTGGCGCAGTTTTGGCTGAGATGGGCGCGATGCCCAAAGCCGAAAATGATGTGGCGCAAAAGCAAGCCGGAAGCCATGTCCCCAAGGTTGATGCCGCATCGCGTAGCAAGGCACAGACCGAAGGGATTGATTGGGCCGGGAACGCCTTGCGTGATGGGGCAACTTCCTGGTTGGCGGAGCTATCCGGCGTATACGACCGCGGTGCCGTGTTGCCGGCATGGCGGGACTTGCGTGCCCGTTTCCCCCGGCAAATCGAGAGCCGGACGCTGCTCCCGCAACGGCAGGGGCAAGTGAATGCGGCAAGCAAAGAGCGCGCTTCCTGGTACCGGTTGTACGTCGCGACATTCTCCGACAAAAAAGCGGCCGAGGAATTTTGCGCAACATTGAGCGCAGGGCAGCAGCGTTGCGCTGTCGTATCGTCGCAGTTGCTTGCAGGGAAAGGCGATTTTGTCGCGCCATCGGCTTCAGCGCAACCGGGAAGCGCCGCCATGGCAGCGCCCGCAGAGGCAGAACCAGGCGCGAAAGCCACCGCCGAAGCTGAAGCGGCACCGGAAACGATAGCGGCATCCGCGCCCGAGCCAGCGGTTGCAGAAGTTTTGCCAGTGGCCGTGGAAGCTTCATCGACGGCCACGGAAGTGTCAGAACAAAATGCGGGTCAAGCGGCTGACGTGTTGCAAAGCGTGCGGAGCTGGGCTGCGGCCTGGTCGAACAAGGATGTGCGCGACTACCTGGCCGCTTACACGCCCGACTTCAAGCAGAGCGGCATGAATCATGCCGCCTGGAAAACACGGCGCACGAAGCTTGTCGGCGCCGCAAAAACGATCGAAGTCACCTTGAGCGGTATTAGCGTCAGCGTGCATGACAGCAGCCATGCGACGGTTTCGTTTGCGCAGAGCTACCGCTCGGACACTCTGCACAGCCAGGTCGAAAAAACGTTACAACTGACCAAGCAATCAGATCGTTGGCTGATTGCCGAAGAGCGCGTCGTCAAGCCGGCAAAAATATTGGAAAAGACGCCAACTGTGATAGCGCCAAATCAAGTGGCTAAAGCGGCGCGTGAGACACCCCTCCCGGGCGCCAGGCGCTTTGACGGCGTGGACTGGTCCGGCCAGCAGTTCTGGCTGGTAGAGCTGTTCGACGCACATTTACGCCGAGCCATAACCGGCGTATGGCTCGACTTGCTCACCCGCTTCCCCGCGCAGATGAAGAGCCGGACGATTCTTCCGCGCCGCCAAGACATAACCGGCGATGCGGGCGAAAACCGCCCTTCCCGGTATCAGTTGTTCATCGCCCGGTTTACCCAAAAACAAGAGGCCGAAGCGTTCTGCGCGATGTTGCGTGACGAGCAGCAGGATTGTGGTGTCGTGCCGTCGCAATCGCTCGCGCAGAGGTATGCCTTGAATACGCCAACGATTGAAAAAGGCGTTTACGGTCAACGCGTACCGGATCATGACGCACCCGATCAGAATACAGCAGGAGGCAAACCATGAATGGGAGCATGCAAGTTGCATCTCAGCCCGAGCTCAGCCAGCGCCAGCATCAGATACTCAAACTGTTACAGGCGGGCAAGGTAAACAAGGAGGTCGCGCAGGAGCTGGGTATCGGCCTCGGCACGGTCAAGCAGCACCTCGTCGCCATTTTCAAAAAACTGAATGTCAGCAACCGCGCCATGGCGGTGTCCCAAAGCATGGAAATTTTTCAAGGGCAGGAAAGCCGCGGCGCTGCCTTGCAGATGGCCGATTTTCTGGAATGCCGCCCCTGCGTGGTGCTCAGTATCGCGCTGCCGCAAGAGGCGGGCCACGCGGCGGTGAAGCTCATGTATGGCAGCCTGGCGGCGATGGCTTCCGCTCATGACGCTGTTTTTCTGGCGCGCAACGGTAATGCCGGAGACGTTATTCTCGGCATTCAGCGGGTCACCGAATACGATTTGGCCGTTGCCCTGCAAACCGCTCGTGCGGTATACGACGACCTGCTGGCGACGGATGTCCAGATCGCGCAAAAATTACGCGGCTGCATGACGGCAGGGGTGGCTTTTGCAAGCATGAAACGCTTCGGCGGCTGGACCGGTGAGGTCATTGCCAGCGCCGCTATCGCATCGGCACGCGAGTTGCTGAACGAGGTTGCTCCGGGTGGGTTCATGTTCGATTCAACGGCGCTGGATATGGTCGAATTGTTTGGCGTCGGGGGAACGCAAGATATAGCGCCGACCATGCTGTTGCAGGAACTTAAAAACCTGCATTGGACCGGATCGCGCCGGGCTTATCATCTGGTTGGGCGGGATGAAGAATTGGCCCGGCTTTATGCGGCCTTGACCGATGCCGCGAAAGGGAATGGCAAGCTGATTCTCGTGGAAGGCGAAATGGGCATGGGCAAATCCCGCCTGTGCGACGCAATTGCAAAGCTGTGCCTCAAGCATGAGGGGAAAGTGTCGTTTTGCCGCAGCTTGCCGCCGGTGCTGGGCAATGGTCTCTACGATACCGTAAAGGGCGCAGCCTGCTCGGCGGAACAGGTCGCCGCATGGTTGCGCGACCAGCCTGCGTGCTTCCCGGAACTTGTCGTTGTCGACGATTTTCATTTGTTGGCCAAAGAACAGCAATCTCTACTGTCTGCTGCCGGGGCGGAGGCGATCGGGAACGGCAAGCTGGTTATTTTTTCGGGGCGCAGGGGGATGCACGAAAACACCGGCTATCCAAACGGGGCAGGCATAAGCGAAACGATCAGCCTGCGGCGCCTGTCCGCGCAAGCCATTCAGGTGCTGGTGCGCAACGCGTTGGGCAAAGGTGCCATAAAGGGGCGCGCGGCCAAGGTGCAGCGGATGACCAGCGCGGCAGCCGGCGTGCCGCTGTTTGCGGTCGAACTGGCGCGGCATCATCAAACGGAGCAACTGGCGCTGCCGTTGCGGGTGGCAATCAATGCGCGTCTCGACAGCCTGCGTCTGGACCGCAATTTGTTGCGTGAGGTGGCCAAAAATACCGTGGGCGCTAATTTGGAGGAGGTGGCGGTGGCTCTGGCTGAAGATGTCGGAGCCTTGCGCACACAGATGGAGCGCGCGTTAGCGGCCGGGGTATTGTCATGCAGCGCGGAGGGCTGGCTTTCATTTACTCATCCATTGTTGCGCCGTGCAATAGAAAATTTTGAAATGGAATGATCCTCGCGGTGTTCGCCAGCAATCGCGCTTTTTGGGTAACATCATCAGATTGCTATGCAATCTGATTGCTTTATAAAGGGCTTTTCCACCATGGCAGCAATTCAGCAACACGTCCGCAACTACACCCCCAAGTCCCTCGCACTGCGGGTCAGTTACAAGTGTAATATCGGCTGTCGCTTCTGCTACAACATATCGCTTCCCAACAGCGATGTCATCATGCCTGAGGAGCAGCTCCTGAGCGTGATCGAGCAGTGCAGGGCAAACGGTTTTACCTCGGTCGGCTTCAGCGGCGGCGAGATATTTCTGTTTGCACCTGTCCTGTACAAGTGCATCAAACGAGCGAAGGAAGTGGGCTATACCGGCATCAGCATCGTAACCAACGGTTATTGGGGCAAGTCTATCGAGTCCGCCAAGCGAACCATCGCGTCGCTTGTGGATACCGGATTCGCCCCCCCCAAAGACCGCCTGAGCATGAGCGCGGGCGAATTCCACAACGAATTCATCGATTGGTCCTACGCCCGCAACATCGCCAAACACTACTTCGCCACCTTTGCCCACCCTTTGCGCATTGATTTTGAGGTCACGCCCGGCAAGGAGCACCTGATAGACGAATTCAAAGCCTACATGAAGGAGCAGGGGGTGCCGGATGATGCGTTTACCTTGGATATACGCAAATTCATCGCCAACGTCGGGCGCTGGAAGGAGGCCGATGGCAAGGCTGTCGTTGCCAAACCTATCGGCAGCTTCAAGAAATGCACCGCCATCAACCGCTTCGTGGTTGACCCAGACGGCAAGGTATTGCCGTGCTGCGGGTTCAACCGCTTCATCGACGGCATTTCGGTCGGCAATCTCAACAACAACTCCGTCGCCGAAGTTATCGAACAAGCGCAAAACCAGGTCGCTACGCGCTATTTGACGCTGGTGCCGATGGGTGCGATATATGAGGAGTTGATCAAGCGGTTTGAATTGCCCAAGGATTTCTCGGTTATCTGCGAGGTTTGTGAAGCCATTTTCAGCAAAAAGGAACACATGGAATATCTGGCGCAGCGGGCAGACGAATTCCTCTCGAAGTATGAGGAAGGCTGTGAGGGGTGATACCCCCCTTTGAAAAAGGGGCTCATCGCGTTTTAATGGGCAAAATTTTGGTAAAATGGGTATCCCCTTCACGCCCCTACCAGCCACATGCCGCGAATTTTGGCATTACGGTGGGTTGAACGCCTGCAGGTCTGACCAATGATGAAATTCCCGTGTGCCT
>JAUYJO010000210.1 GCA_030700315.1 Gallionella sp. | reverse complement strand
CGGCGGCTCGCCCTTTTCGAGATGGCGCACGATGTTCTCCAGCACCACGATGGCGTCGTCCACCACCAGCCCGACCGCGAGGGTGATGGCGAGCAGCGAGATGTTGTCCAGGCTGTAGCCGAAGGCGGCCATCAGCGCCACTGTCGCCAGCAGCGAGATCGGCAGCGACAGCGCCGGGATGAAGGTGGCGGTGGCCTTGCGCAGGAACAGGAAGATCACCAGCACGACCAGCGCGACGGTGATCGCCAGCGTGATCTGCACGTCGTGGATCGCGTTGCGCACCGACACCGAGCGGTCGTTGCGCAGCGAGAGCCGGATCGACGACGGCATCTGCGCGACGAGTTCCGGCAGGGCCGCGCGGATCTCGTCCACCGTCGCGACGGTGTTGGCACCCGGCTGGCGCTGCACGGCAAGCGTGATGGAGCGTTCGCCGTTGGTCCAGCTCGCGGCCTTCACCGATTCCACGCTGTCCTCGACCCGCGCGACCTCGGACAGCCGCACCGGGCTACCGTTCGGTGCGGTCGCCACGATCAGGTTGGCGAAGGCGGCGGCATTGTCGAGCTGGCGGTTGGCCTGGATCACCAGCGTCTGGCGCGGCCCCTCCAGCGTGCCGACCGGCGAATTGGCGTTGGCGCCGCGCAGCGCGCTGGCGATGTCGTCCACGGTCAGGTTGCGCGCCGCGAGTTCGCCCGGCCTGACATGTACCCGCACGGCATATTTTTTCCGTCCATAGATGTTCACCTGCGCCACGCCGGGCAGGGTGGATAGCGTCGGCGCGATGAGGTCGTCGGCGAAGCTGTTCAGCTCCGAGAGCGGCATCGCGGGCGAGGTCAGCGACAGGAAGATGATCGACGCCTCGGCGGGATTAATCTTGCGGTAGGACGGCGGCGTGGTCATCTCGGCGGGCAGCGCGCGCTGCGCACGCAGCAGCGCCGCCTGCACGTCGATAGCGGCGCTGTCGATGTCGCGCTCCTGGTTGAATTCCAGCGTGATCGAGGTGCGGCCCAGCGTGCTGGTCGAGCTGATGACATCCAGGCCGGAGATGGTGGAGAACTGGCGTTCGAGTTGCGTCGCCACCGAAGAGGCCATGGTTTCCGGGCTCGCGCCGGGCAGCGTTGCGCTGACCGAGATGGTGGGCGTGTCGTAGCTCGGCAGCGCGGCGATGGGGATGCTGCCGTAGGCGAGCACGCCGGCCAGCACGGCGGCGGCCGACAGCAGCACCGTCATGATCGGGCGGCGGATGCACAGTTCGGAGAGGTTCATCGCTGGCCCGCGCCGTTTGTTGGTGGGCCGCTTTGCCTGTCTTCTGTCTTCTGTCCTCTGTCTTCTGAAACCGTATCGCCCGGCCTGAGGTTCTGCGCGCCTTCCACGACGACTCGCACGCCCGGTGCGATGCCCTCGATGACGGCGATACCGTCCTGGATCAGGCGCACGGTGACCGGCTGCGATTCCACTTTATGGTCAGCGTCGATCACGTAGACAAATTTCTTTTCCGGCCCGGTCTGCACCGCCTGCACGGGAACCGTGAGCGCACTGGCCAAGGTGCGCGGCGCGAGCGTTACCGTGACGAACACCCCCGGCCAGAGGCGGTTGTCCGGATTGGGAAATTCCGCCTTGAGGCGTATGCTGCCGCTGGCCGTATCCACCGCATTGTCGATAAACACCAGATGCCCTTTCAGCTCGGGCTGGCCGGGTCGATCCAGCCGCACGCCGACCGGCACTTCGCCTTGGGCAAGCGCGTGTTGCAAATCTGCAAGCTCACGTTCCGGCAGCGTGAAGCTGACGTTGATCGGGGCGATCTGCGTGATATTCAGCAGCGCGATGCCGTTTGGTTGCACCAGGCTTCCCGGATAGACCGCGATGGCGCCGGTGCGTCCGGCAATCGGCGCGGTGATCTCGCCGAAGCTCCGCGCCACACGGCTGGCCTCTACGGAAGCCTGGTCGATTGCGACCTGGCCGCGCAACACATCCACCATGTTTTGCGCGGTATCCAATTCGGCCCGTGAAACGTACTCCTGCCGGAACAGCTCGCGCTGCCGCTCCAGGTTGCGCTCGGCGTTCGCCAGGTCGGCCCGATCCTTGATAACCTGCGCTTCGGCCATGCTGAGGCTGGCATTCTCGGTGCGCGTATCGAGCGTGAACAGCAGGTCGCCCTTGCGCACGGATTGGCCCTCTTTGATATGCACAGATTTGATCGTGGCACTGATCTGCGGGCGCACCTCGACAGTTTGCACGGCGGTTGCCGTGCCGTTGGCGGTGAGTTTTGCCGATATATCGGTTTGCATAACCGGGGCGCTCACTACCTGAACCGGGCCATTTTCCTTGTGCTTGACCGCAGAACCACCGGCACGCCAGAACCAAATGCCCAACACAACCAGCAGAAGGATGGCCAGCACAATCACTGTGCGCCGATTGATAGGCGCTGAAGGTTTTATTGGGTGCATGACTTCCATTTAAAAAATCTCTCCTGAATCCGGAAAATCCATTAAAACCAAACCCCCTCCAGCTCCCCCTTATCAGGGGGAGAGACTAGGCTCCTCCCCTGATAAGGGGAGGTTGGGAGGGGTTTGGTTTTGATTTGTGTTGTTTCATATTCAACTTATTCGGATACCTGTTACTGGTAGCGCAACGCCTCGATCGGATCAAGCCGCGCGGCTTTGCGCGCCGGATAAAAACCGAAAAAGATGCCCACGATTGCGGCTACGCTGAATGCCACGACTGCCGAGCTGACCGAGATAATGACCATCATGCCGGTCAGCGTTTCGACCAGCAGCGCGCCGCCGATGCCCAACAGCAGCCCGACGAAGCAACCTATCACCGAAATGATGATGGCTTCCAGCAGGAATTGCATCAGGATGTCGCGCTCGCGCGCACCGATCGCCATGCGGATGCCGATCTCTCGGGTGCGTTCGGTGACGGAAACCAGCATGATGTTCATGATGCCGATGCCGCCCACCAGCAGCGAAACCGAGGCGATCGCGCCGAGCAGCAGCGTCATGGTGCGCGTACTTTCTTCGGCGGAATCGGCCATGGCGGTGAGGTTGCGCAGGAAAAAATCGCTTTCCATGCCGTCGCGGATGCGATGCCGCTGGCGCAGCAACTCGGTCATGGATTTTTCCACCACAGGCATGATTTCCTGAGTGGCCGCCTTCACCATGACCATGCGCACCGACCCCGGAAACTGGGCGCCAAACACCTGGCGCTGCGCGGTGGTGAGCGGAATGATGATGCTATCGTCTTCATCGCGCCCGTCCATGCTTTGCCCTTTGCCGGACAGCATGCCGAGGATGACGAACGGGCTTTGCTGGATACGGATGGTTTTGCCGATGGGATTTTCATCACCGAACAGGTTTTGCGCGGTCGTTTTGCCGATCAGCGCGACGCGGGTGGCGGAACGCACATCCGAATCGGTGAATGCCGAACCCGAGGCAATCTGCCAGGAGCGCGCATCGAAATAGCTCGGCGTGGTGCCGATGATGGCGGTATTCCAGTTGTTCGGCCCATAGACGATCTGCGCGCTGCCGGGATGGATCGGCGCGACGGCTTCCACGCCGGGCAGTTCGGCGATGGCCGCCGCATCGCTGACGGTCAGGGTATGGGCGCTGCCGCTGCCGGAGCGCGCCCCCCCTGTCGTCGTGTGCCCGGAACGCAATATGAACAGGTTGCTGCCCAGCGCGCTGATGGTTTCCCTGATGGCGTATTGCGCGCCCTGCCCGACGGACATCATCAGCACCACCGCGCCGACGCCGATCACCATGCCGAGCATGGTCAGCATGGTGCGCATCCGGTTTGCGCCCATCGCGCGCCATGCTTCGCCGAGCATGGCGAAGATCATGCGGCCACCTCATTGGATGTAGGTCGGGCTCCGCCCGACATGGTGGGCAGAGCCCACCCTACGGTTATTGCGCGTACCGTGTTCATGCCGTCACCTCCTTCTGTGGCGTAACCTGGTCGCCGACGATGCGCCCGTCGAAAAAACGCACCTGGCGTTTCGCGTGATGTGCGATATCGGCTTCGTGAGTGACCAGCAGGATGGTGATGCCTTCGCGGTTGAGTTCCTCGAACAGCAGCATGATTTCCTCGCTGGTATGGCTGTCGAGGTTGCCGGTGGGTTCGTCGGCGAGAATCAGGCTCGGGCGGTTGATCAGCGCTCGGGCGATTGCGACGCGCTGTTGCTGTCCGCCGGAAATTTTGTTGGGCACCGAGTCCGCGTAACCTTCCAGCCCGACCCTGGCGAGCAGGTCGCGGGCGCGCTGCTGGCGTTCTTCGCGCTCCACGCCGGAATAGATCAGCGGCAGGGCGATGTTGTCCAGCAGCGACATGCGCGGCAGCAGATTGAAACCCTGGAACACGAAGCCGATGGTGCGGTTGCGCAGCAAGGCCAGCTCATCCTTGTCCATGCCGGCAACGTCGCGACCATCCAGCATATAGCGTCCGGCGCTGGGTTTGTCGAGGCAGCCGAGAATGTTCATGAAAGTGGATTTTCCCGAGCCGGACGGACCCATGACCGCAACAAATTCGCCTGCGGCGATGTCGAGGCTCACATCTTTCAATGCCGGAAACAATCCGGCAGAAGTCTCGTAGGACTTGTGCATGCCATCGATGCGGATGACGGGATTGGCCATCAGAATCTCATGCGCAGCGCCGATGAACCGCCCTGGGCGCTTGATGCCAGTGCTTCGCCAACAACGGCCTGATCTCCCTCCTTGATTTCGCCGCCCACGATTTCGGTATTGCGGTTATCGGTGATGCCGAGCGATACGCTGATCGGCACCAGCTCGCCTTGCTCCAGCACGTACACCTTGCCGGAGAAAGCGTCTTGACCAGGCTTCGCCGTGCCGCCACTCGCCGTACCGCCATTCGCAGCGCCACCACCCGCCGCGCCGCCGGGGCGTCCGCCGCCACGTTTGCCGCCGCCGGATGGCTTGTAGCGCAAGGCGGCATTCGGCGCCAGCAACACGCCCTTGCGCTCGGCTACGGTAATACTCACGTAGGCGGTCATGCCGGGCAGCAGGATTTGCTCGGGGTTGCTCACGTTGACCACCACGTCATAGGTAACAACATTTTGCTGAATAACCGGATTGAGGCGAACCTGCATCACCTCGCCCTGAAAATGGCGTCCCGTAAAAGCATCCACGGTAAAATGCGCCGCTTGCCCGATGCGGATGCTGCCGATGTCCGCCTCGGCGAAATTGGCGTGGATTTGCATTTTCGACAAATCCTGCGCGATCTTGAACAGCGTCGGGGTTTGCAGGCTGGCGGCAACGGTCTGGCCGACATCCACCGAACGATCCACCACCACGCCTGACACCGGCGAGCGGATCACCGAATAAGCCAGGTTGGCGCTGTCTTTTTCCACCGCCGCGCGCGCCAGTTGCAATTGCGCCTCGGCGGCTTTCCGGGCCTGGAGGGCGGTGTCCACTTCCTGTTGCGAGACATATTCCTGCTTGAACAGGGCGAGGGCGCGCGCCTCATTGGCGGTGGCCAACTCCAGCGTGGCGGTTGCGCTCTTCACGTTCGCCAGGCCTTGCTTTTGCTGCGCGCTGAGCAGGGCATCATCCAGCTCCAGCAGCACCTGGCCTTTTTCAACCTTGCTGTTGAAATCCACATGGAGTTTTTTCACCGTACCGGAAACCTGCGTGCCCACACTGACCAGCGTGACCGGATTGATCGTGCCGTTGGCGGAAACAACCTGGCTGATATCGCCCTTCTCCACGCTTTGCAAGCGGTATTGCGGTTCCGGCGCAACCATGTAGAGCTGCCGGTAGGTGGCGATGCCTGCGGCGATGGCGACAACGGCAAGAAAGAACAGAGCCATCTGGGAGCGCAATAATTTTTTCATGGCGTCATTGGATTAACTTACCCCCGGCAAAGCCGGGGGCTTATTGGGTGAGCCCATCAAAGGAGCCGATAAAACCGTGAGCAGCCTGAAGGCTGCAGATTTTTTACTCCTTCCCCCTTGCAGGGGGAAGGTTGGGATGGGGGTAGAAATTTCGATTGTATTCATGCTTGGTTTCTACCCCCTCCCTAGCCCTCCCCCTGCAAGGGGGAGGGAATGATGTTGCTAAATTTTAATGTTGCTCTTAAATGGCCGCCGGAACGGTCAAACCCAACTGAGTCCCACGGCATAGCCGGGGGTTTACCTAACTGAATTAAGGCTTTTGACCGGTTCCGCCCGGCAAGGATTGCAACAAACTGTCGTCCAGATTGCCCATGGACTGAGCGAGCGCGGCACGGTTGATATTCCAGTTAAACGTGGACTGGATACGCTGCTGGCGCGCGCCGGCCAGAGCGCTTTGCGCGTTCAGTACGTCCAGAATGCTGCCCACCCCGGCCTTGTAGCGACCGAGCGCAACGCGCTCCGACTGTTCCGCGCTGTTCAGCAAATCGGCGGTGGTGCGCAACGATTGCGTCGCGGTGGTGAGGTTCTGGTATGCCGTCCATACGTCCAGCGCCACCTGCAAGCGCAAGCGCTCCAGCTGCGCGGTTTGCGCTTCCACTTGCGCCTCGGCGGCGCGTATCCGGTAAGTTGGGGCGAAGCCTGCAAAAAGCGGCACACTCAGATTGACGCCGAATGACGCACCGCTGGTGGTAATGCCCGCAGCGCTGGTCTGGTTGGTCGAAGCGGTCAGCGAAACCGAGGGCTTGCCCGACGCGCGCACCGCATCGACGTTGGCTTGCGCGGCTTTCACCTGCGCGGCAGCGGCATGCAGGTCGGGGCGGCGCAGCCTGGCTTCCTCGATCAGCGCGGCGACATCGCGGTCAAAACTTGCGGGAACAGCCGCAGTGTTCGCTGCCGCCAGAACGATGTTTTGGTTGGCATCCAGCCCGAGCATATTCGCCAGCGCTCCCCTGGCATTGTTCAGGTTGCCGCTGGCGGTAATCTGGTTTAGCGTGGCTTGCGAGTAAGCGGTCTGCGCCTGCAATTTATCGGCGGGTGTGGCGCTTCCCGCCGCGTAGCGCGCCCCGGCGGCAGAAAAACTTTCTTTTGCCGCACGTTCCGATTCCAGTGCTGCCTCCAGCGCGGCTTGCGCTGCCTGCGTCTGGTAAAAAGACTGCACCGCCTGAAGGAAAACAACCTGCACCGTGCTGTCCTGCGTGGCATTTGCGGCGTCCAATAACTGGCGCGCGTTTTCCACGCCGGCGGCGCGCGTGCCGAAGTCGTAAAGCAGATAGGAGAGCGTCAAACCATAACTGCGCTGACCGGTGCCGGGCGAAGTGCGATTGCCCGAAGCGCTCAGGTTTGCGCCGGGAAGGTAGCTGGACTGGCTCACACCGACCTGCGCCGCCTGCGCGCGCGAGCTTGCCCATACCTCGCGGGTTTGCGGGTTGTTGCACAACGCGAGATTGACCACTTCCAATAAATTGAGCGCGCCGGTCGGCATACCTTCAGCGCAGGGGTCGCCCACCGCACCGCCCAGGCGCAACGCCGGCTTGAGCGAGAGCGCCTTCTCCGTACCGAATGGATCGGATGTTTCTTCAGCAGACGCCAGACCGCTCCAGAAGCAGAGCAGGGCGCAAAGGTAACGTATCGGATGAGCGTGCATAAGATGGTTCTATTGTTTTTTTCTATTGTTTTTTTCAAGTATAGCCGCATGTAATTATCCGGCAATGTTTCATTTGTAAGAAATTGTGCGCGGATCAAATGTCGCAGCAAAGCATGTTGCGGCTACGGCACGACATGCGCTGCGCGCCAACAGCAAGGGCTTGGAGTGTTTTGGCTTGGCGTGCTTCGCCGCACCTGATTCGGCAGCTACACGCGCCCGAGCAATCACGGTTTCCAATGTTTTGCGATGTTCGCGGGCGAGGGCTATTTTTATGTAGGTCTACTTCCCTAGCTTCTAACAAAGGCCCGCAGCGGCCGGATATTGCCGCTGTCGGCGGCACGCAAGGAATGGATATAGCTCAGGCGCGTTTCGGTTGCATCGCTGAAGCTTTTGCTGCCCCAGGTAAATCGCGGTTGTCCAAGTTTTTGCGCCAGCAAATCGGCCATCATCCGCGCATGGCGGCCATTGCCGTTTGGGAACGGGTGAATGGCTACCAGGCGATGATGAAAGCGCGCGGCGATTTCGTCGGGCGGATAGGTGGCGTGTTCGATCTGGTAACGCACATCGTCGAGCAGGTCGCGCAATTTCACACCGGCATGCTGCCATTCGACCCCGATATTTTTGTCTGACTTGCGGAAGCTACCTGCCCAACTCCAGGTTTCACCGAACATCTGCTTGTGCAGTTGGCGCACGAATGCCTCATCAAGAATTTCCTTACGTTGCCGCCGCGCCCAAGCTTCACCTTGCAGGATATTGAGCTGCTCCCATTCGTTGAGCTCGCCCTGCGTGGTGATGTGTTTGGGTATCAGGCAGGCGAGTTCGTCCGCATCCAGCGGGGTGGCTCCCGGCAGGTAATCGAGATTTACCGCCATAGCTCCCGTCGGGATCCTTTGAGGAGGCTCTCCGCCAATTCCTGTACTTGGGTATCGACGGTTTCGTTTGAAGTGGCCTGCGCTTCCAGTGCCATCGTATGCGCTACCGCCGCCATGCGTTCACGGGCAACTTTGTTGGCCTGTGTTTCCATGGTTTGCGCGATGGATTGCCTGGGCACCAAGGCATATTGCAATTCGCAACCCAGCGCTTCTGCTGCTCGTCGCAAGCTGCCCAGGGTGATGGTGTCGTCTGCCTCGGAGGTCTCCAGCCGAAGCGCCGTTGAAGGCACGATACCTAGCCGCTTGGCAAGGTGTGCCGCTGGCATACCGAGTGCTTCGCGGATCGCCTTTATCCAGCCAGAAGGCGGCCGCGCGGGCAGCTCTGCGGAGCGCCAGCGTGTCAGCCCGGCATCGAGCTGACGTTGTTTGAGGTCTTTAAAGCGCGATTTCATTTTTTTATTATGCTCTATAACGCACTTATGTCAAGTTGTTTATTGCACTATAGAGCAATATATTATCTTTATATATGTTGAACTAAACCGCTACGCGGTGGTGCTCCGCCCCCACCGTTCTCTATCAGCCCCACAACTTATCTTGCTGCAATTGACGTAAAAATCTCCGATCCTTGATCGCGGGGGATGTCCCCGATCAGATCAAGGAGACTGA
>JAUYJO010000186.1 GCA_030700315.1 Gallionella sp. | reverse complement strand
CGGCGCGGGTTGCGCCGGTGTGATGCCCTGTACCACGGCTTGCGCGCGCGTGGCTTTTTGCTGTTCCTGCGCGGTGGTCAACGGTTTTTCTTCAGCCGGTTTTTCCACCAGCTTGTAGCTGGCCTGCAACACTTCGCCGGTTGAATAATCGGGTCAATAATCGGGGTCAGACCACGGTTTTCCATTCGAGCCAGTCTCAAATCGAAACCAGACCAATTCTCCAAATTATTTCGTTCGTTCAACTCATTATGACGCATCATTTGTTTAACGTTGGGACACTAGTAGTTCGTTCCCACAAAACATTTACACATTAAACCACCTCGAGGTCAAACTTATTCCAGCGAAATACGACGGGTGATGCGTTGAACTCGTCGATGCCCTTTATGATACGTGTTTTCAGTTCATCAATAGAGCCTACCCGGATATGGCGCAGGAAGGTTTTGGACATCTTTGAGAAGGCGCACTCGATTAAATTGAGCCATGAGCCATGCTTTGGCGTATGGACATACTCGAAGCGCCCCGGCCTGGTTGCAAGATAGGCCATAGTCTCTTTCGAAATGTGTGCCGAATGATTGTCCAGCACCACGCGAATGATTCCCTCGGGCGGGTAGTGTTCGTCAAGCCGCTTGAGCAACGCGATAAACTCAACGCTGCGATGGCGGTCTTCCACGTTGGCAAAGATATGACCCGAATGCAGATCGATTCCTGCCAAAATCGACACGGTGCCACGGCGGATATATTCGTAATCGCGGCCAATGGCTGTGTATTTTCCAGGAGCTGGCGGCAGGTCGGGGGCTGTTAGTCCGATAGCCTGAACTCCAGGTTTTTCATCGACGCTGACTGTATAGATGGGTTCGGGTCGCCCATCGTGAACTGCACCTTCGCGGTAAATCGAAACATCCCGATAAACCATCAAGACTTCCTGCATCTTGCGGTCAAAATCCGGATCACGTTTTTCCAGATAATAGCCGATCTTGTGGGGCTTGATTTTGTTCTCGTCAAGGATGCGCCATACGGTGCTCTTGCCCGCCTGCGCCAGACGGGGAAAGCCCGCAGACTCGGCGTGTTCGGATACAAAATTCGCCAGGCCGGAGATCGTCCACAACTCCGCAGCAAAACCGTGATCCTTAGGTTTGGTGCAAGCGATGTTTACCACCCAAGCCTTGTCTTCATCGCTGATCTCCGGCTCTTGCGGGCGGTGGTATTTATCCTTCAACCCCATCTGTACGCCCGCTGCCAGTGCTTTGTCGATGCACTTGTAGATCGTTGGGCGACTGTTGCCCGTCAGCCGTTCTAGGCCGGCAATCGAGATGCCATCGGAATAGCCAACCAGCACCTTGGCGCGTTCAATCTCTCGCGCTGGCGCCTTTCTCGACCTCGATAGCTCCTCCAGCATCGTCTTTTGATCCTCCGTCAATACCAGTGCCGCACGTTTCGTCTTTCCCGCCATGATTACCCCCATTAAGAGTTGCGCAAAAACCATGGACATTATAAACTATCTGTAAATATTTTGGCGGAACGAACTGCTAGTGAGTCAAGGTCAGAAAACCGTGGTCTGTCCCCTGTTGTTATTGTTATGTCCCCTGTTGTTAGTGTCCCAGTGTCCCCTGTTGTTATCCGCCCTGTTGTTATCCGTTATGTCCCCTGTTATCCGTTATCACCGACAGCCCGTTGGCGCGCGCGGCTTCCATCAGCGCGACCATCAGCTTTTGAAAACTGAACTGCCCAACGTGAAGCTCAGCGGAGTGCCGCATCGCGGCGTGTCCGCTGGAACGGCGTATTCAAGGCGGAATCTTCAAGGCGTTCGGCGAGCCATACTTTGATAATGGATTGCCTGGTAACGCCGAGCTTTTCTGCTTCCCGATCCAATGATTCAATCATCCATGTGGGAAAATCGACATTAACGCGCTTTTGCTCTTGCAATACCCGCTTTGCTTTGGATAAGTCCAAGGAGCCGGTAATGTCAGCGCCTTCATCAAATTGATTGTCGAATGTTTTAGCTTTCATATAATGCTACCTCCTCGATTCGCGCCCGACGAACAGAAATAAGTCGAATATTGACACCCCTGTAAGTCATGACGGCTGACCAGTGTTTTCCGTTGATAAGCCCGATTACCAGATACCGGGGTTCATCTTCTGTTTTTGCCGGGATTTCCAATAGTCTTGGATCATTCCATAGAAGCTGTGCATCAACAAAATCGATTCCGTGCTTGGACAGGTTTGTCAGGCTCTTGGGTTTGTCAAATTCAAAAGTAATCATGGTATAAAAAATATACCATTATTGGGTTGATTTCAAGGGCTGGCAGTGGCTTATGTCGAAATAACATGCAATTCGAACCAGCCGCCGCAACCTACAGCGCCTTGCTCACCTTCACGATACCCTGATCCTCTTCGCTGGTCTTGCTGACAAAACCTAGGCGGGCCATCAGCTTGAGCATCTTGTGGTTGTTGTTCAGCACTTCGCCTTCGATCAACGACAGGCCATTGGCGCGTGCGGCTTCCATCAGCGCGACCATCAGCTTCTGCCCCAGCCCCTTGCCTTGCATGTTGTCCGCGATTACCAGCGCGAATTCGCAGGTGTCGCCGTCCGGGTTGATCGCGTAGCGCGCCACGCCGAGCTCGACTTCCTTCTCATGTTCGGCGGCCACGGCGATCAGCGCCATTTCGCGGCTGTAGTCGATCTGGGTGAAGCGCACCAGCATGGTTTCGGTGAGTTCCTGGATGCTGTTCATGAAGCGGAAATATTTGGACTCTTCAGATAAATCATGCACGAATTTTTGTACCAGTTCGGCGTCTTCCGGGCGGATTGGGCGAATCGTGACGTCGGTGCCGTCGGCGAGCTGCCACTGGTTGACCAATTGCGTGGGGTAGGGGTAGATCGCCATGTGTGCGTAGCGGTCGGCGCTGGGCTGGCGGTATTCCACCACCACGCGCGCATCGGCGGCCAGCGCGCCGTTCTCGTCGAGGATCAGCGGATTGATGTCCATTTCCTTGAGCAACGGCAGCTCGCACACCATCTCCGAGACGCGCAGCAGCACGTCTTCAAGCGCCTCCATGTTGGCCGGCGCCATGTTGCGGAAGGCGCCGAGCATCTTGGCGATGCGCGTATCCTGGATCAGTTCGCGTACCAGAAATTTGTTCAGCGGCGGCAGCGCGACGGCGCGGTCGCCCATGACTTCGACCATCGTGCCGCCCGCGCCGAAGGTGATCACCGGGCCGAACACCGGGTCGCTGGTCACGCCGATCATCAGCTCGCGGCCATTCGGCTTGACGATCATCGGCTCGATGGAGATGCCGTCCATTTTCGCGTTGGGGCGGTTGTGCTGCACGTTGTCGATGATGTGCTGGTAGGCGGCGCGCACCTCGTGGGCATTGTTCAGGTTGAGCACCACGCCGCCGGCATCGGTCTTGTGCGAGATGTCGGGCGAATTGATTTTCATCGCCACCGGGAAGCCGAGCTGCTGCGCGATCAGCAACGCCTCGTTGGGCGAATGCGCGACCATGGTGCGCGCGACGGGAATATTGAAGGCCGACAACAGCGCCTTGGATTCCATCTCGGTCAGCACCTTGCGGTGTTCCTGCATCGCGCCCTCGATGATCAGGCGCGCGCTTTCCACATCCGGCTCGACGTGGTGCGAGAACGGGCCGGGCATCTGCATCAGCAGCTTCTGGTTGCGGTAGTAGGCGGACAGGTGCGAGAACACTTCCACCGCCGGTTCCGGCGTGCGGAAATGCGGGCGGTGCGCCTCGGTAAACGCATCGCGCGCCGCCGCCACTTGCGCATCGCCCATCCAGCAGGTCAGCAGCGGTTTGCTGTGAGTGTTGGACAGTTCGATCAGCACCTGTGCCGATTCCAGCGGCTTGGTCATTGCCTGCGGCGTGAGTATCGCCAGTACGCCGTCCACGTTGTCGTCTTCCAGGCAGGCCTTGACGGCATGGTGGTAACGATCCGCCTGCGCGTCGCCGATGATGTCCACCGGATTGGCGTGTGGCCAGTTCGACGGCAAGTGCTGGTTGAGCCCTTCGATGGTGGCATCCGATAGCGTGGCGATTGCGAGCCCCAGATCAACGGCGCGGTCGGTCGCCATCACGCCGGGGCCGCCGCCGTTGGTGACGATGGCGAGGCGGTTGCCGACCGGGCGGAAGCCGCACGACAGCGCCTTGGCGGCGGTAAATAGTTGCGTGACGGTCTGCACGCGCACCACGCCGACGCGGCTCACAGCCGCATCGAACACGTCGTCCGCGCCGACCAGCGACGCGGTGTGCGACATCGCCGCCTTCGAGCCCGCCGCATGGCGGCCGACCTTGACCAGAAGCACCGGTTTGATGCGCGCGGCGGCGCGCAGCGCGCTCATGAAAATGCGCGCATTGCGGATACCTTCGATGTACATCAGGATACTGTGAGTGTTGGGGTCGGACACCAGATAGTCGAGGATTTCGCCGAAATCCACGTCGGTCGAGGAGCCCATCGACACCACGCTGGAGAAGCCGACATCGTTGCTCTGTGCCCAGTCGAGGATCGCGGTACACAGCGCGCCGGATTGCGACACGAAGGCGATGTTGCCGGTATTCGCGCCACCCTTGTTGAAGGTGGCGTTCAGGCCGATGGACGGGCGCATGATGCCCAGGCAATTCGGGCCGATCAGGCGGATCTTGTAGCGGTGCGCGGTCTCCAGCAATTGCTTTTCCAGCGCCGCGCCTACTGCCCCGGTTTCGCCGAACCCGGCGGTGATGATGACCGCCGCCTTCACGCCGTGAATGCCGCATTCCTCGATGATGCCCGGCACGGTCTGCGGCGGCGTGGCGATCACCGCCAGCTCCACCGGCTCGTTGATGTCGGCGATACGGGCGTAGGCGCGCTTACCTTGCACCTGTGGATTTTTTGCGTTGATCGGATACAGCGCGCCCTGAAAACCGCTTTCCAGCATGTTCTGGAACACGATCTGGCCGACCGAGTCGACACGGTCGCTGGCGCCGAATACCGCGACCGACTTCGGTGCGAACAGGGTGTTGAGGTAATGCTTGCCCATGACGTTTCTCCTTAAGTGGTGGCGATGCCGGCTATGATAGCATTGCGTCCTAGCCCTTGTGCAAAGGCAACCCACGCTGGGTGCGAATCAAATTGATGTGTACTGATCAAATGCCGCGTAATGAGCCAACAGACTGCTCTATCTAACGGGCATGGCAAATTGCCAACCTGACAATGAAATATTTAGTAAGGTAGCTCCACGCGTTTTACTCTGAAGCCCAAACCCCTCCCGGCCTTCCCTTGTCAGGTGAGGAGGCTAGGCTCTCCCCCTGAAGTGGGGTAAGCAGGCAATCCGCGCAGCGGATGCTCGCACAAGGGGGAGCTGGAGGGAGTTTGATCTTGGGATGTATGCTGTTTCCTGCTAACGCCTTGCCTCGCGGATGCGGGGCTTACTTACTCTTACTTGACTGATGGGTTCACTGTGACGTATTTTTGCGCCCGCAAACTTTTACGGCGGAAAAACATGAAAAACATTCTCTTCCTTCTTGCTCTCATCGCGGCAAGTACCGCTGTGAACGGCGATCTAAATCCGCGTAAATCTGGCGGCGAAGGCAATTTCTGTCCTGTCTTGTCCTGAATCGTAATTTCAATAGTTGGTTGAAACTGGCGTCCCAAATGAAGATGGGGTAAATAAGCGACTGCCGAAGGAAGGATGCAGGCGCGACACCGGCACCAAACGACCAAGTTCTCACCGATGCCGCGCCCCGTTCGCCCAGAGAGGCCGAAGACAGGCGACGTTGCGGATAAAGTATTTCACGACTCCCCTGATTCTGTCGAGTTCCGATCGGTTTTTTATTGCCGATGGACTCTTCAGGACGACACTATCTCTGCGCCCGCTGTCGCACGGCGGTTATTATTTGCAGCCTCTGTGACCGTGGCCAGCGCTACTGCGCTGGTGATTGTGCACGGATGGCTCGCGCCCATTCCATCAAGGCCGCCGGTCAACGCTATCAAACAAGTCTGCGTGGCCGCCACACCCACGCTGCGCGCCAGTGCCGCTACCGCGCCCGGCAAACAAAAGTGACGCATCAGGGTTCCCCACCCCAGCCCCCCAGTGATTTACTGCCGGCCATCCCGACGTTGTGCGTGGAAATTACATCGCCGTTGCCATGGCACTGTCATTTCTGCGGCCGGTTGCAAGCCCAGTTCGTGCGTCATGGCTACCTGCGCCGCCGGATACGTCGCCCTTTACGTTTACCTGACCGGAGAGAAGCGCCCCATGAGCATGACCCCTGAACTC
>JAUYJO010000179.1 GCA_030700315.1 Gallionella sp. | reverse complement strand
CGGCTGGGCGTATTCCGCGCCGCCGTTCCGTTTGAACAGCCGTGGCCTGGGCGAGTTATGCGTAACGGCGGGATTTTTATCGATCGCTGTGGGTAGCGATTTTGTGCAGCGCAAAGGCTTTTCCACCGCTCCCTTGGTGGCGGGCTTGTCTTACGCGCTGCTGGTGGCCAACCTGCTCTACATCAACCAGTTCCCGGATCGCAAGGCGGATAAGGCGGCGGGTAAGCTGCACTGGGTCGCGCGGCTGGAGGTGCGGCAGGCGCGCTGGGGCTATGCGCTGATCGCGGCGCTGGCTTACGTGTGGGTGTTGTCCAGTGTGATGCTGGGCTGGTTGCCGACGCTTGCCTTGCTGGCTTTGCTGCCGTTACCGTTGAGCATTAAAGCTGCGCAGATGTTGCTGCGACACGCCGCGCAACCGCAGCAACTCGGTGGCGCAATCAGGCTGACCATCGCCGCGATGCTGATGCATGGCGTCTTGCTCGCGCTGGGTTTAACGCTGGCTTTAACCTTGGGGTAGAAATAATGATCGGTCGCTTAACTGGAATTTTGCTGGAAAAGAATCCGCCGCAAATCCTGCTGGATGTGCAGGGCGTGGCCTACGAGCTGGACGTGCCGATGAGCACGTTCTACAACCTGCCGGTGCTGCACGAAAAAGTAGTGCTGCACACGCAACTCATCGTGCGCGAAGATGCGCATTTGCTGTATGGGTTTTCGAGCCACGAGGAGCGCCTCGCGTTCCGCCTGTTGCTCAAGATCAGCGGGGTCGGCCCCAAGCTGGCCTTGTCAGTGTTGTCCGGGTTGAGCCTGAACGACCTGGCGCTTGCGGTGGCGAACAAGGAGGCGGGGCGTCTCACCAAGATTCCCGGCGTCGGCAAAAAAACCGCCGAGCGGCTGCTGCTGGAATTGCAGGGCAAATTTGCGCCAACCGGCGCAAGTGTTGCATATGGCGCGGCGGCTGCATCAGCCAGCAACGATATCGCCAATGCGCTGTTGGCTCTGGGCTACAACGAGAAGGAAGCTGACTGGGCGGCCAAACAATTGCCCAAGGATGCCAGCGTCTCGGACGGTATCCGGCAAGCACTTAAGTTATTATCCAAAGCATGATCCATAGCGACAACCTCTCCGCCGAACCGCGTTTGATTGCCTCCACCCCTGCTTCGAAACAGGAGGAGGTATTGGAGCGCGCGCTGCGCCCGAAACAGCTCGACGAATATGTCGGGCAGGAAAAGATACGCGGCCAGTTGGAAATTTTCATTGAGGCGGCAAAGCGGCGCAAAGAGCCGCTCGATCATGTGTTGCTGTTCGGTCCGCCGGGCTTGGGCAAGACTACGCTGGCGCAGATCATCGCGCGCGAGATGGGGGTGAATTTGCGCCACACGTCAGGCCCGGTGCTGGAGCGCGCCGGCGACCTCGCCGCGCTGCTGACCAATCTCGAACCGAACGACGTGTTGTTCATCGACGAGATACACCGTCTGTCGCCGGTGGTGGAGGAGATTTTGTATCCCGCGCTGGAGGACTACCAGATCGACATCATGATCGGCGAAGGCCCGGCGGCGCGCTCGGTGAAACTCGACCTGCCGCCGTTCACCCTGGTCGGCGCGACCACGCGCGCCGGGATGCTGACCAACCCGCTGCGCGACCGCTTCGGCATCGTGGCGCGGCTGGAGTTTTACACGCCGCAGGAATTGCAGCGCATCGTGACGCGCTCGTCCGGTTTGCTGGAGATGCCGATCTCACCCGATGGCGCACTGGAAATCGCCAAACGTTCGCGCGGCACGCCGCGCATTGCCAACCGCCTGCTGCGCCGCGTGCGCGATTTCGCCGATGTGAAGGCGGACGGCAATGCCACGCGCGAAGTGGCGGATGCCGCGCTGACCATGCTGGATGTGGACTCGCAGGGCCTGGATGTGATGGATCGCAAACTGCTGCTGACCGTGATCGAAAAATTTCTCGGCGGCCCAGTCGGCGTGGATAACCTTGCCGCCGCAATCGGCGAAGAACGCGACACTATCGAAGATGTGCTGGAGCCGTATCTGATCCAGCAAGGCTATCTGCAACGCACCACGCGCGGCAGGGTGGCCACCGCGAATGCCTATCGCCATTTCGGGCTGGTGGTTGCGAATAATCCGGTCATTAAAGATTTGCTGGACGATCAACAATGACACATCAAGTGAGATAACTTGGGTGACACGGCGATGAACTAACGATTACCATAACGCCCGCAGCCATTCACAACGATGAGGCCAACCATGAATGCCGTTACTGTTTCTCCGCAATTTCAAATCGTCATACCTCAGGAGGTGCGCGACCAAGTGCATCTGGAGGCGATGCAGCAGATGCAGGTCATCGCCTACAATGGGCGAATTGAACTGATTCCGTTGCAACCCCCGATTCACTTGCGCGGTTTTCTCAAAGGCATAGACACTTCGGTGCCGCGTGAGGCTGATCGCCCATGAATGTTGTGGATTCCTGCTTGTGCGGAATAACGGATAAAGGCGCATGACAGACTCCTCACGCGCCACCAACCTGCTTGCCCAACTCGCACACCTGAACGAGCAGCAATTGCGCCGCCTGCTGGTGGAGCATCTCACCAAACAAAAGTTGGGGCTGTACTGGGAAGCGAATGCCATCGAACGCGATGCGGCGCTGAATGCCGATCTGGTGCTGCCGAGGCTGTTGGAGGAATGGAGCCATGTTCCCGTAGGTCGGGATTCATCCCGACGCGGCTCGGCAAACGAAGGCGATGTCGGGATGAATCCCGACCTACGAAATGCGGGGGAGCCATTCACCCACCGCAACCTCATCATCGAAGGCGACAACTACGATTCCCTGCGCCTGTTGCGTGCCACCCACGCCGGAAAAATCCGCGTCATCTACATCGACCCGCCGTACAACACCGGCAACAAGGACTGGGTCTATAACGACCATTACGTGGGCGCGAACGACCGCTGGCGGCATTCGCAGTGGCTGGAATTCTTGTACCGCCGTTTGACGCTGGCGCGCGATCTGCTCACGCCGGAAGGCGTGATTCTGGTGTCGATCAACGACGAAAACCGCGCGCGGCTGGAACTGTTGATGGATGAGGTGTTTCCGGGGATGAAGCTTGGCTCGTTTGTTTGGAAAACACGCTCTGGCTCTAATGACGAGCAAGCCTTATTTTCGGTCGATCATGAATACGTGCTGGTCTATGGGCAGCCGAATTTCAAATTCCGAGGCGAAGACAAAGATTTCGCACAATACAAAAACCTCGACAATGATCCACGTGGCAGATGGAAAACTGGTGACTTGGGCAAAGGACACACACGCATTGAACGCCCTAACGCCTACTATCCGATTCAAAACCCTAAAACGGGAGTTTGGTATCCATGCAACCCCGCTGTCGTGTGGCGTTTTGCAAGTGAAGCTCGGATAGAAGACATCACGACACTTCGTGCTAAGACGATGGAGCAGTACATTCGGGAAGACAAAGTAATTTTTCCTGACCCTAAAGTTGAGCGAGTACAAATTTGGAAAACGAAAGAGGCTTTACTTGCTGCAATCAAGTCTGGTGATGTGCCTGTACGCCCGAAAACAAAAACGCCACTTTTGACCGAGGATTTGCCTGATTTGGATTTCTGGGTGGGTAAGCCCGTTGGCTTTGGAAGGCCATGGTTCAAGCGTCACCTGTGTGATGTTCAGAGTGATTTGCGTCCTGTATCAAGTTGGATTCGGGGTGCGGTTGACGATGATGCAATTGATGATTATTCGGTGGGATTAACTGCACAGCGAAGTGGTACAGGCGAGCATTCGGTCAATGAAATTCTTGGTTTCAATGCTTTTCCGTATCCTAAGCCTATGTCACTTATTAAAGGCTTGTTGTCACAAGCCACCCAACCCAACGACATCGTGCTCGATTTCTTCGCCGGTTCCGGCACCACCGGGCAGGCGGTGCTGGAGCTGAATGCCGAAGATGCTTCGACAGGCTCAGCACAGGCTGGGCAGCGCCGTTTCATCCTGTGTTCCAGCACCGAAGCAAACAGCAAGGAGCCGGACAAGAACCTGTGCCGCGACGTGTGCGCGGAACGGATGCGCCGCGTGATCAACGGCTATGGTGGCAAGGCGGGTTACACCTTGGAGCAGGGCGGCGAGTTCGCCTATCTGCAACTGGATAAGGTGGAAGCTGCAGATGCGCATTTTGAAGTTGATGCGGCGCATGCTTTTCAACTGCTGGCGTTGAAGCGGCTGGGCGTGGTGTGTTCCGCATCGGAAGGCGCGGTGCAGCGCCTCGGACGGGTGGAAGATTGCGAGCTGCTGGTGTGCAATGAGGTGACTCCAGACACGATAGAAACACTGGCCGCATGGCCGCAGCAGCATGGTGCGGCCAGGCTGGCGATATATTCCACCCGCCCCAAAACCTTGAGCGAACAGCTTGCCGCGCGCGGCGTGGAGGCGAATTGCTATAGCCTGATGGATGCGCTGTTGAGCGGGCAGAGGGGAAGCGCGGCATGAGCGATTTACATCACGGCATCGTGGATAAGGCATTTGTAGGAGCGGGCCATGCCCGCGACCGGATGTGGTCGCGGGCATGGCCCGCTCC
>JAUYJO010000173.1 GCA_030700315.1 Gallionella sp. | reverse complement strand
TGCTGTTCCTCAAGATGGCCAAGGAAACCGGCACCGAAGACCAGCTCCCCAAGAATCATCGCTGGGACGATCTGGAAAATCTCGCCGCACCGGACCGGCTGGAGTTCTACAAGATACTGCTGATTCATCTGGGCAGCCACGGCTCGAAGCTGGTGCAGGAAATTTTCGCCAACGCCAGCAGCTTCATCAAGAAACCCGCGACGCTCTCCACGCTGGTCAGCGAGATCGACAAACTCGATTGGTACAGCGCCCGCCAGGAAGGCCTGGGCGACCTGTACGAAGGCCTGCTGGAAAAAAACGCCAACGAAAAGAAATCGGGCGCAGGCCAATACTTCACCCCGCGCGTGCTGATCGACAGCATGGTCGCGGTGATGAAACCGGAACTGAAAGACATCATCCAGGACCCGGCAGCGGGCACCGGCGGATTTTTAATTGCGGCCAACCACTACCTGCGATTACACACCAAGCCGGATTCGTGGACCGAGGCGCAGCAAAAAAAATACCACAACAGTACCTTCTACGGCATGGAACATGTGCAGGACACCCACCGCCTGGCGCTGATGAACATGATGCTGCACGGCATCGACGGCGGCATCCGCTACGGCGACACCCTCAGCCCGGAAGGCCAGGCGCTGCCCAAGGCCACGCTGATCCTCACCAATCCGCCGTTCGGCACCAAGAAAGGCGGCGGCCTGCCCAGCCGCGACGACTTCACCTACCCCACCAGCAACAAGCAGTTCGCTTTCTTGCAGCATATCTACCGTGGATTGAAAGCGGGTGGCCGCGCCGCCGTGGTGCTGCCCGACAACGTCCTGTTCGAGAGCAACGTCGGCAGCGACATCCGCCGCGACCTGATGGATAAGTGCAACCTGCACACCATCCTGCGCCTGCCCACCGGCATTTTTTACGCACAAGGCGTGAAGACCAACGTGCTGTTCTTCACGCGTGGCGAGAAGGACAAAGGCAACACCAAGGAAGTCTGGGTCTACGACTTGCGCGCCAACATGCCGCAATACGGCAAACGCACCCAGCTTGTGCGTGAACATTTCGCCGAGTTCGAAGACTTCTTTGGCTCCGACCCGCTAGGTGACAACGCCCAACACCGTCATTCCCGCGAAAGCGGGAATCCAGAAACTGCCCGCTTCCGTTCCTACACCCGCGAACAAATCGCCGCTCGCGGCGACAGCCTGGACATTGCCTGGCTCAAGGACGACAGCGACACCAGCGCCGATGAATTGCCCGAACCGGCAGCGCTGGCACAGGAAGCGATGGGCGAACTGGAAGCGGCGCTGGATGAGTTGCTCGGGATACTGGAGGAGTTGGGCGAGGACGTTGAAGAGGTGGAGGCGTGATTTTCAACGCAGATAATTTTCCTGAACTACCTCACGGCTGGACTTCGCTTACCGTTGATAATTCCGTTGAAAGCGCGGGCAATTCAAACAAAAAATTAAAAACAAAAGATGCTCTTGAGCACGGTCGTTTTCCAGTAATAGACCAAGGGCAAAGTGATATTTCAGGCTATAGCGATGACGAAAGCCTTGTTGTGGAAGCATCAGAATCAAGCCCAGTGATTTTGTTTGGCGACCACACGAGGCTTCTTAAACAAATCTCACAGCCATTTGTTCCCGGTGCAGATGGCACAAAATTATTTCGCGCCAAATCCTTCTGGGATACGCGGTTCGTATATCAAATGTTAAGGGCGTTAAAGCTTCCAGATAAAGGCTATGCGAGGCACTTTCAATATTTGCGGGATTCTGTATTGCCTTTGCCTCCACTCCCCGAGCAAAAACGCGTCGCCGACAAACTCGACGCGGTGCTGGCGCGGGTGGATGCCTGCCGCGACCGCCTCGACCGCATCCCCGCCATCCTAAAACGTTTCCGCCAGTCCGTCCTCGCCGCCGCTACTTCCGGCAAGCTGACGGAGGATTGGCGTGTTAAAGATTTGCGATCTCTAGACGGTTGGTCAGAATCAACAGTAGGCGAGCTGATTGAACGAATCGAGGCTGGCTTAAACGTTAAGTGCGAAGAGCGCCCTCCAGAAGTTGGTGAGATTGGATTGGTGAAAATCAGTGCTGTCACTTGGGGTGCTTTTAACGATGATGAAAGTAAAACACTTCCCCGTGGCACTACATTGCCAGAGTCTGCGCGCATCCAAGTGGGAGACTTCCTGATTTCGCGGGCGAATACACTCGAATTGGTCGGAGCGTGCGTCATCGTGGACAAGATCAACCGACCTGTTTATCTGTCTGATAAAGTGCTTCGGCTTGTCCTTCCAAAAGAAACAAGACGATGGCTACTCTATGTACTTCGTTCAAATGCTGGCCGCAAACAGATCGAAACTCTCGCAAGTGGTAACCAGCTTTCGATGCGAAATCTTTCTCAGGCAAACTTGAAAAGCATCCGAATTTCCATGCCACCAGCGGATGAAATGTGCGAAATCATCCGCCGCGTCGAATCCCTGTTCGCCTTTGCCGAACGCCTCGAAGCCCGCCACGCCGCAGCCCGCGCCCAAGTCGAGAAGCTCACCCCAGCCACGCTCGCCAAAGCCTTTCGCGGCGAACTGGTGCCGCAAGACCCCAACGATGAAGCAGCCAGTGAGTTGCTGGAACGCATACGTGTTACGACGCTGAGTAAAAACAGGTAATTTCTATTCGACTGATATGAAGAGCTTGCAAATTTTCATGTTGTAAGGTGAGCAAACTGAAATGCTTCTGGGATGAACTTTAATGGAAATTTGTTTCTATAAATTGAGGGGTAAAGTTGATGGCGCTTGATCATCAACTTGTTGCACGAAAACTTCTGCAGGCGCGGGAGTTGCAGTCGCTTGATTTGGAAGAAGTGGGGATGGCAGTGGGGATCACAGCTAGTAGAATCAACCAGATCGAACTCGGCCAAGCGAAGCCATCCGGTGACGAGGTGCTTATTCTTGCCAATTATTATCGACACGATTTCCGTGATTTTCTAGATGAAAGCCGCCCCGCACCCTTTGAGCAAATAGATATTCTTTACCGTCGGCATGGTGACGTTTTTTCACCGCAGGATCGCAGAGCAATACAGGAATTTCTTTATCTTTGCGAAATCGAAGCAGTGCTTGAAGCGGACATAGGCGACACTAAAGAATCTTTTACCTTCACCCCTCAAGGAAGCCGTTTTAAATCTCATGGGGAGCCAGCAGCTAAGGCGTTGAGGTCTTTGCTGGGTTATGCTTCTAACGAAATCCCTCGTGATGTGTTTAATGATTTTCGCCGGATAGGGATACACCTTTTTAGGCGCCGACTTGCAAGCTCGGATATATCAGGTTTGTATATAGAACACCCGATTGCTGGGCATTGCGTTTTGGTTAATTACGACGAAGATATTTATCGGCAGCGTTTTTCAGCCAGCCATGAAGCAGCACACGTGATTTTTGATTCTTCTGAATCGGTGATGGTTACTTTTAGGCAGGGTACAACCTTCTATAAGGAAGGAGATCTTATGGAGATACGCGCTAATCGCTTCGCTTCCTGTTACTTAATGCCTCCAGACCAGTTGCCACGAATACCGCAATGGACAAATGAACAAGCAATTAAATTTGCTCAACAGTTTCGTGTCAGCACTACTGCACTATCGATAGCATTACGAGAGGCAGGTATTGTGGATGAATCGACAGCAAGGAGTATTCGTTCAGTTAAAGTACCCTTTACCGAAAAAATCGACCCGGAAGCCCCTGCAAACTTATCAGAACGCCAGAAGGCCAGCCGTTTGGCTCTGCTAGAACGCGGCTTGTCTGATTACTACGTCGGCCTGTGCTTCGAAGCACATCAGCGAGGTTTAATTTCAGCAGGTCGATTAGGCGAAGCGTTGCTTACTGATCACGCTGGTATGCGTGAAATATCTGTTTTGTATGGCCGATCGGTCAGAGATGGCGATTGATCCAACACAGTTTAATAAAATTGCCATTGCCGATACGTGTTCGGTGTGGAATGTGCTATCCGCCAGAAAGCTCTATCAGGCGGCGCTTAGTGCAAAAGTACATTTTTGCATTACTCCGATGGTGCTTTATGAGTGCCTACAAAAACCAAGGCTCTCGATGACAATTGAAAAAGCTGAATTAATTAGACGATTGGAGCAAGCGCGTAAGAATGGGCAATTCCCGCTGCAAGAATGTGATCTTGATGATCTTTCCGCGCTGGTTCGGCAAGCTCCTAAAGGGCTTGGTAGTGGGGAATTATCTTGCATTGCGACGGCCTATCGGATTCGTAGCATTGCTTTCATGACAGACGAGAGGCAAGCGCGCCATTTTGCATCGACCAAGCTTGGCTTGGCGGTAGAGACTACGCCTAAACTCTATGCGTGGCTCCACTATTACCAGCATCTTGGCTCTGGCGATCACGATGACATTATTAATGAACATGAAATGTACGAAGTGAGACCGCTAACCAAGTTCTTTAAGGAAGCATATGAAGAGGCCATGCGCTGCCGCCTTATGCAAAGCTCGGCCTAGTTTGATGCCTGAGCGCAGTAACTTAGTCGAAGCTGCTGAGAATAATTTAACTTTTGCATCTATTTTGCATACAGTTCGCAAATACTGTTCACATACAGCCAATGGCGTTGACCTCATTTTATCGATATACAAATACGGATTTATACATAGGCTGGTTCGGTATTGGGAGGTTTTTGCATGAGCGACATCAAACTATTCCGCCTCACCCAAGGGCAAGCCACCGAGCTGCAAGGCGACGCCTCCGATCTGGAAAAGCCGCTGCAAACGCTGATCGAGAACAACCTCGAACCGCTGCTCGGCATCCGCTTTCTCGCCAGCGAATATTCAACCGGCAAGACTCACGCCGGGCGCATCGACACGCTCGGGCTGGATGAGAACGACTGCCCGGCGATTCTGGAATACAAGCGCTCCACCGGCGAGAACGTGATCAATCAGGGGCTGTTCTATCTCGACTGGCTGATGGATCATCGCGGCGATTTTGAGCGCCTGGTGACGAAGCAGTTGGGCCATGAGGCCGCCGACCGTATCGACTGGAGCGCGCCGCGTCTGGTGTGCATCGCGGCGGACTTCACCAAATATGACGCGCATGCGGTGCAGCAGATCAACCGCAATATCGAGCTGATCCGCTACCGCCTGTTTGGCGAAGAGCTGTTGTTGCTGGAGCTGGCGAATGCAATCAGCGCCGGTAACGGCAGCGCTGCCGGAATGAAGGGTGGCAAAGCCAGCAAGGCGGCAAGCGACATGGGAAAAGCCGCCACAGGTGACAAGACCTACGCGGAGTGCCTGGAGTCAATTTCCGACCCGCTGCGGGTAGTGCTGGCGTCACTGGAGGATTACATCATTTCGCTGGGTGACGATGTGCAGAAGAAGGAGCTGAAGCTCTATGCCGCCTACAAGCGCCTGAAAAACTTCACCTCCGTGGTGATCCAGAAAAACCGCCTGCTGCTCTACCTGAATTTGAACCCCGCCAAGCTTGCCCCGCTCCCCGCCATCGCCCGCGACGTAAGCCAGAGCGGCCATTGGGGAACCGGTGACCTTGAACTGTCCATCTCCAATGCCGCCGACCTCGACCTCGCAAAGCCGCTGCTCCGCATGGCCTACGAAGGGCGCGGCGCTCGATAGAGCTGACGCATTACCCCTACGCGTGGTTCCTTTTGGGGCGAGGCAAGCATCAGCACTGTATTTCTGGTTAAAAGGGATTCAACTAATCGAAGTGCCAGATTGCAGACATTCGTGATCGGTAGAATTAAATAACCCGCAACGTCTGCTTAGGCCGATTATGTAGACTGCTTGATTATGTGGACATGATGCTCTGCACCCACCCTAAAACCTTGGCTGGTGCGGAGGACGTTAATGCAAAGGTCTACATAATCCGCAATCCTCCAAGGGTAGGGAGTTATTGACGAGGTGACACTCTCATGATCGTCATCGAGACACTACCAGTCCCTGTGCGGTCTCACAGGAAATCTACGACCGATTTTGCTTTTACAGGCAGTTGCCTAGCTCCGGAAATTATGTCGATTTCGCACAATCAATTTCTACGGGGAAGTCGCTTGGTGCTTGGCTTCCGTGATAATTCACTTTTGCTATTCTCCATAATCGAGCGGTCTACATAATCGGCCTTATGTAGCGCTCCACATAAGGCCGAGGAACGGACATTCAAGGCGATTCACCTGATGGACGGTTGTGTGTAGGGTGTTGCACGTCGCGAGTGTCAGCTATTATCCGCGCGTATTTGACTGTGCTCCGAATTGCGCCAAGTCCACCAGCGGCTGCGGCTGCCAGCCTTCTTTGCGATGCTCGGCGACCACGTTGGTGAAAATGCCGCCGCGCACATAGAACTTGGCGGTCAGGCGCATGAAACGCGGCCCGATGGCGGCGACCAGGTCGTCGAGGATGCGGTTGGTGACGTCCTCGTGAAAATGCCCTTCGTTGCGGAACGACCAGATATACAGCTTGAGGCTTTTCAGTTCGACGCATTGCTGGTCGGCGATGTAATCCAGGATCAGCGTGGCGAAATCCGGCTGGCCGGTCTTGGGGCACAGGCAGGTGAACTCGGGGATTTCCATGTGGATATGGTAGTCGCGCTGCGGGTTCGGGTTGGGGAAAGTTTCCAGTGTTTTCGAGGGTTGTGCGGTCATTTTGTGCCAAGTGTCGCTTCGGTTAGAATAGGCGCAATTATAACGTTAAGACTGTTTCCAATTGCGTCTCTCCCAAATCAAGCTGGCCGGTTTTAAATCCTTTGTTGATCCCACGCATATATTGTTGCCGGGTCAAATCGTGGGCGTGGTCGGGCCGAACGGTTGCGGCAAGTCGAATGTGATCGACGCGCTGCGCTGGGTGCTGGGTGAATCGAAAGCCTCCGCGTTGCGCGGCGAGACCATGCAGGACGTGATTTTCAACGGGTCGAGCAAGCGCAAGCCGGTGTCGCGCGCCAGCGTGGAACTGATTTTCGACAACTCGCTGGGCAAGGCCGCCGGACAGTGGTCGAGCTACGCGGAGATTTCCATCAAGCGCGTGTTGCAGCGCGACGGCGAATCCAGCTACCACATCAACAACCAGCATGTGCGGCGCAAGGACATCACCGATATTTTTCTCGGTACCGGGCTGGGGCCGCGCGCTTATGCGATCATCGAGCAGGGCATGATTTCGCGCATCATCGAGGCGAAGCCGGAGGAGCTGCGCGTCTTCCTGGAAGAGGCGGCGGGGGTTTCCAAATACCGTGACCGGCGCCGCGAGACCGAGTTGCGTATCCGCGACACGCGCGACAACCTGCTGCGTGTCAGCGACATCCTGCAGGAGCTGGACAAGCAACTGGTGCATCTGGGCGAGCAGGCCGAAGTGGCCAGGCAATTCCGCACGCTGGAAGCGCAACGCGATACCACGCAGCATTTATTCTGGCTGGTGAAGAAGCAGGAGGCCGAGACGCAGCGTGCCCGGTTTGCGCAGGCGATGGAGGGTACCCGCAACGAACTGGAAGCGGAAACCGCGCGGCTGCGCGACATCGAAAGCCAGTTGGAGACCGTGCGCAGCGGGCATTATCAGCTTTCCGACGCGCTGCATGTCAAGCAGGGCGAGCTGTATACCGCGAATGCCGAAATCGCGCGGCTGGAGCAGCACATCAAGCATGTTGCCGACCAGCGCCAGCGCATGACGCAACAGATCGCCAACACCGAAAAACAAATCGAACAGCAGCAGCACCAGCGCCAGGGTGTTCATTCCCTGCTGGAACACTGGCAACGCCAGCAGGACGGCGCGACCGTCAAGGTGGCCGGGGCCGAACAGCACGCACATCAGGAAAGCCAGAATCTGCCGCAAGCCGAAGAGGCGGCGCGTATCGCGCAGGAGCGCTACAACGCGCTGCAACGCGAGCAACTGCAACTGCAACAGCAATTGCAACTGGCCGGCACGCAACGCGAACATTTGCAGCGCACCATCCAGCAACTGGAGTCGCGCCGCCTGCGCCTGCTGCTGGAAAAAGACAATCTGCCGCGCCCCGATAGCGGCGCGCTGCAAGACGCGCAGCAGCAACAGGCCGAGCTTGAAATGGAGCGCGAGGAGCAGATAGCGAAACTGGCACACTTGCAGGAACAGTTGCCGCTGGCCGATAACGAGCGGCGCAACCTGCGCGCTTCATTGCAGCAGCAGGAGCGCGGGCTGGCGCAGACCGAGGCACGCCAGCAGGCGTTGCAGCAATTGCAGCAGCATCTCGATAACGACAAGAACCTTAACGCCTGGCTGCAACAACACCAGTTGGAAAAACTGCCGCGCCTGTGGCAATCCATCCGCATCGAAAACGGCTGGGAGGATGCGCTGGAGGCGGTGCTGCGCGAGCGGCTGAACGCGATCGCGATGCCGTCATTGGACGATGCCGCAGCGTGGAGCGATGCGCCGCCGGGGAAGCTGGCATTGTTTTCCGTAGGTCGGGATTCATCCCGACCGCTTCGACAAGCTCAGGACAGGCATAACGAAGATGTCGGGATGAATCCCGACCTACGTCCGTTGCTGGGTTATGTGCAATGCCAGGATGAGCAAGTGCTTCCCGCGGTGCGGGATTGGCTGACACATGTGTATGCGGTGGCGGACGTGGCGCAGGCTTATGCACAGCGCGCGCAGTTGCCGGCAGGTGGCTGGTTTGTCACGCCGGGCGGACATCTGGTCGGCGCGCATAGCGTGCTGTTCCATGCACCGGACAGCCAGTTGCACGGCGTGCTGGCCAGGCAGCGCGAAATCGAGCGGCTGGAACTGGATCTGGTCGAACAGGATCGCAACGCGGAGTATTCGAGAGTGCAGGTCGCCCAGGCCGAGCAGCGCTACCAGGCCATCGAGGTGCAGATCGCGCCGTTGCGTACCTCCGGGAATGAAATGCAGCAGCGTCTGCACGGCCTGCAAATGCAGATACTCAAACTGAACCAGGCGCATGAACGCAGCACGGAGCGCACCCTGCAGATCGAGGGCGAGATGCGGGAACTGGCCGAACTGCTGGCCGGCGAGCAGCGCCAGCAGCAGGATGTTGACGAACAGATGGCGATGCTGCGCGAACAGATTGCCGCATTCCATGCACAAGTCGACGAGGCGCAGCGTCAGGCACATCATCAGGATAGCGCGTTGCGCGAGCAGCGCGAACGCGCGCAGCAGGTGCAGCATGCGTTACAGGAAGCGCGATTTTTCGCCAAGACCTGTACGGAGAAAATTGCCGACCTGCAACACAACGTCCGGCAGATTGCCGATGCTCTGGCGCAATTCGAACAGAACCTGGTGCAGTTGCGTGCCGAATTATCGGGCGATGAGGATGAAACGGCGCAGCAGCAATTGCAGGTTGCGCTGCAAACGCGCCAGGCTACGGAGCAGGCGCTTGCCGAGGCGCGCAACGTGTTTGAAAACGCGACAGTCGGCCTGCAAAAGCTGGAGCAGGAACGCCTCGCCTGCGAACACAAACTCAACCCGTTGCGCGAGAAGCTCGGCGAGCTGACCCTCAAGGAGCAGGAGGCGCGCCTGCATTTCGAGCAATGGGCGGAGCAATTACAGGGCGTGGACGAGCAGGCGCTGTTGCAGCTTCTGGGGCCTGGCAATAGGCAATGGGGCAACAACAAACCGAATGCGTTGCAGAACGAACTAAACCGTCTGAATGCGGACATCGGGGCCTTGGGCGCGGTGAACCTCGCGGCGCTCGAAGAGCTGCAAACCGCAGCCGAGCGCAAGGCTTATCTGGACGCGCAGGCCGCCGACCTGAACGAGGCGATGGCCACGCTGGAAGAGGCGATCCGCCGCATCGACAAGGAATCGCGCGACTTGCTGATGGATACCTACAACCAGGTCAACCAGCACTTGTCGGAAATGTTCCCGATACTATTCGCCGGCGGCGAAGCGCGCCTGATATTGACCGGCGAGGAGATCCTCGACAGCGGCGTGCAGATAATGGCGCAGCCGCCGGGCAAAAAGAACAGCTCGATTCATCTGATGTCGGGCGGCGAGAAAGCGCTGACTGCGATCGCGCTGGTGTTTTCGCTGTTCCAGCTTAACCCCGCGCCGTTCTGCCTGCTCGACGAGGTGGATGCGCCGCTCGACGACACCAACACCGAGCGGTTGTGCGCGCTGATCAAGAAAATGTCGCAACACACACAGTTTGTGTTCATCAGCCACAACAAGCTCACCATGGAGCTGGCGCAGCAACTGGTCGGCGTGACCATGCAGGAAAAAGGCGTGTCCAACGTGGTGTCAGTGGATATCGAGGAAGCCTTGCGCATGCGCGACGAACAGGTCGTCGCATAACTCCGGGCAATTCATAACTATTCAGGGGCAGATTCAAGCTGAGACGGAAATATCCCAGATAGTTTAGCAATGTAAAACAACCCAACCCCCTCCAGCTCCCCCTTGTCAGGGGGAGAGCCTAGCCTCCTCCCCTGACAAGGGGAGGCCGGGAGGGGTTCGTGCTTCGGAGTAAAACGCGTGGCGCTATCTTACGAAATGTATCATTGTCAGAGTCGGCATTTATCACACCCGTCAGAGACGATTGGCCGGTCGACTCATTGTATCGGCCTGATGGGCAACGCACGGATGGCGGCGCAGCATTCGCCGACCAAGGCCGGGCCGCGATAGATCAGGCCGCTGTATAGCTGCACCAGCGCCGCTCCGGCGTTGATTTTTTCTGCAGCATCCGCACCGCTCAGAATGCCGCCTGCGCCGATGATGGGCAGCGCGCCCTGCAATTCTGCGGCGAGCGCGCGGATCACGGCGGTGGATTTGTCGCGCACCGGTGTGCCGGAGAGGCCGCCAGTTTCCGCGCCGTGCGGCAGGTGTTCTACGCCTTCGCGCGACAGGGTGGTATTGGTGGCGATGACCGCGTCGATGCCATGCTGTATCAGTAAGCGTGCGATTTGTATGATCTGCTCGCCTTCCATGTCCGGCGCGATTTTCAGGGCGAGGGGCACATATTTGCCGTGCGTGTCGGCGAGTCTGTGCTGTTCGGCCTTGAGCAGCATGAGCAGGTTGTTCAGCGCAGCCTCGTCCTGCAACTGACGCAGATTTCGGGTATTGGGCGAAGAGATGTTGACGGCGACGTAGCCGGCGTGCGCATAGACCTTGCGCAGGCAGATCAGGTAATCGTCCGCCGCCTTCTCGATCGGCGTGGCGGCGTTCTTGCCGATGTTGATGCCCAATATGCCGCGATAGTCGGAGCGTTTTACGTTCTCGATGAGCTGATCCACGCCGTCGTTATTGAAGCCCATGCGGTTGATGATGCCCTGCGCCTGCGGCAGGCGGAACAGGCGCGGCGGCGGGTTGCCGGGCTGGGGCAGCGGGGTGATGGTGCCGATTTCGATGAAGCCGAAACCGAGCGCCGCCAGCCCGGCTATGCACTTGCCGTTCTTGTCGAGCCCGGCGGCGAGGCCGACCGGATTGGGGAAAGCCAGTCCCATCACGGTGCGCGGATCGTCGGCCGGGCGCTTTGCGACGAGGCCGCTCAAACCCAGCGTATACGAGGCTTTCAAGCCACTGAGCGTCAGATGGTGGGCGGTTTCCGGGTCAAACCGGAATAGCAGGGGGCGCAACAGTGAGTACATGTTAAAAACCTTTGTTGGTCATGTTTGCGAGCGGAGGCAAAGAGCATGCGCCACGGCACCGGTGAGGCCACAGACCGTTATCCGCCGCATGGCGCTTTGTTCGGAGCAGGCTTGCAGAGTGCCTGCCAGATGCCGTCAATCAATCCTTGCGCGGGCTGGTAGCCGGTCTTGTAGTCCATCTTGCGGCTGTGTTCGATCCAGTAGCCCAGGTAGACGAAATCCAAGTCGAGTTTGCGGCACAGTTCGATTTGCCACAGGACGTTATAGACCCCGAAGCGCGCACGCGGCAGATCCGGTTCGTAGAAAGTGTACACCGCAGACAGTCCATCGCCGAGCAGGTCGATCACGCTGACCATGCGCAGCACGCCCGGCCTGTCCTGAGCCTGGTCGAAGGGCTCGCGGAATTCCACCAGCAGCGAATCAACGTGGCTTTGCAGCAGGAAATTTCGGTACGACTCGCGGTCATCATTGTCCATGCCGCCATCCGGGTGGCGCGCGCGCTGGTAACGCTGGTACAGATCATAATATTCCGGGCTATCTTGCAGGGAGTGCAGGCTGGTTTTCAGGTGGGCGTGTTGCGCCCAGGCGCGCCGCTGCGAGCGGTTTGGCGTGAATTGTTTGGCCGACACGCGCAGCGGCACACAGGCGCGGCAATCGTCGCACAGCGGGCGGTAGGTATAGGTTCCGCTGCGGCGAAAACCGTGCTGCACCAGTTGCGAATAGACCGGCCCGTTGATCAGAAAAGCGGGCGTGGCAACTTGGGAGCGCGCCTGCACGTCAGGCAGGTAGCTGCATGGATAGGGCGCGGTCATGTAAAAATGCAGCGCGGAAAGCGGGATGTCGTTTAGCAGGCTCATGTAAAAAGGTCGGCGTCAAGTTGCCAGTGAGTGACAGGTTCACAGTTTATCAATTCTTGCAGGCGCGCGATGAATTCGCTGCGCGGAATTTCACGCGCGCCGAGCGAAGCAAGGTGCGCGGTGTTCATCTGGCAATCGATCATGCCCTTGTTTGAATGATCGGCCTGCCAGCGTTCGAGCTGCCTGGACAGATGCGCCAGTGCGATTTTTGAGGCGTTGCCGGCCTGGCTGAACATGGATTCTCCGTAGAACATGCGACCGATGGCGACCCCATACAAGCCGCCCACTAATTTGCCATCCATCCAGGTTTCCACCGAGTGCGCATAACCCTGTTCGTGCAGCGCGCAGTATGCCGCGATCATGTCTTCGTGTATCCAGGTGCCGCCCTGTTCGCAGCGCGGCGCGGCGCAACCGCGCATCACCTGCTCGAATGCGGTGTCGCAGCGCACTTCATAGGCGGTGTTGCGCAGCACTTTGGCGAGCGAGCGGGAAATTTTGAATTCGCCCGGAACCAGCACCATGCGCGGGTCGGGGCTCCACCACAGGATGGGGTCGCCGGGATTGAACCACGGGAAGATGCCGTGCCGGTAGGCTTCCAGCAGGCGCGGCGCGGACAGGTCACCGCCTGCCGCGAGCAGGCCGTTGGGCGAGTGCAGCGCGCGCCCGAGTGGGGGGAAAGGCGCATTTGCAGTTAACCACGGAATCAAGGTTTAATCCTTTCGGTATATATTCATCTAATGCGACTACTCAGGTGCAGCCGTTTTTCTCCTTCCCCCTTGCAGGGGGAGGCCGGGATGGGGGTAGAAAGGTGGGGTAAAAGATACTTTGCGATGATTACACACTCCCACCCCCATCCTAACCTTCCCCCTTCCAGGGGGAAGGGACTGGCGTTGTCGCCATTTTCAAGCATACGACTTCGACCTGAATAGTTACCATCTACGGCGTTTTGTGGTTATATTGCCACGGGTTTATGCAATCGGCTTACTGGGGTAAAAAAATGT
>JAUYJO010000170.1 GCA_030700315.1 Gallionella sp. | reverse complement strand
GAATAGGGCGGGAGGCCAATCTACGATCAGGCTCTGGCTAAAAACCAGTCCTCAGGTCGGGACGGCCTTCCCGGTGAAACGTAAAACTTTACTCAACCTCCTATACAGCATTTCAGTAAATTCGATCATACAAGGTCGGGTTTCAACCAGACATGTCGGGCAAAGCCTGACCTACAAAGGTTTTTATATAAGTACCGTCAAGAATGCAACGCCACACTAGCCGGGAATGGCGTCCAGCGCAATCTGAAATTGCGCACACCATTTTTCCTGGGGGTCGAGCTGGGCAACCTGTTTCAGGCATTCGTCGGCTATCTGCTGCAATTCGCCGCTTTTGCCGTTTTGCCGCATCGACATGACCGCCATGTTGGCCAGATTGATCATGATCCGCTTGTTGTCCGGAAGCAGGGTGCGCGCCTCGCCAAGCAAGCGGATCGCTTCTTCCAGCTTGCCTTCCTTGGCCATGATGACCCCGCGGTCGTTGATCGCAATCACCTCCTGGCGGGATTTATTGACGATCTCCTCACCCCTGGCCGACATGCCGGCCTGGCTGTATAAATCGTTGACCTGCGCCAGCAATTTAGTATTTTCGTGATTATTTTTGACCAGCGTTTGCGCGATGTTTTCGGCAGCTTCCTTGTTGCCGGTTGCCAGAAACAGTTGGGCGGCGTCAAGCATGATGCTGGCGGAGTGATGGCCATTGTCGGCCTTGACCAGGCTGGCAACTTCCTTGGATACTTTCTCTGAGTTGATCCGATCACCGGCTTTCTTGTAAACCATCCCTTCCAACACCTTGGCGTGCAGACTGGTTTCGGCGTTTTCAAATTCCTTGTGGACGTCCTTCAAGATTTGCAGGGCTTCGGCAGGGGTGTCATTTTCCGAGCATATCTTGGCCAAACCCAGGTAGGCAGCCGGAGTTTTGTGTATGGAAAATTGGCCGAGCTTGATGGTTTTGCGGAAGGCGTTTTCGGCCGTTTCCAGATCACCGCACTTGTGCGCAATTTCGCCCAGGTTTCTCTGGCGTATGACCGAATTTGGCGACAACTCCGTGCAGCGCACCAGCGCGCGTTGCGCCTCCTCCAGATCGCCGGCTTTTTCATAACTTTGTGCAAGCCAGTCATGCGCCTCCAGAAAGGCGGGTGTTTCGTTGATGATATCGCGGAAAATTTGCTGCGCCTTTTCCAGTTCGCCTTTGTAAAAATAAGTTTTGCCCAAGCCGGTTTTGGCCCAAGGGACATCGCGTTTGGCCAATATCTGTTCGAATTCCTGCTGGGCGCGGTCATACCTGCCCATGCTCAGCAGCGTGCCGGTCTTGATGCGCTGCAATTCCGTGGTGTTGGTCTTGTTCGAGGCAAGCGCCTTGTCGCATAAGGCGATGGTGAGCTCGTAATCCTTGTCGCGCGACGCTTTTTCTATATCGATCAGCATTTCTTTTTTGGCGAGCACTTTTTCCAGGCGGCTCCTCATCGTGGCCTCGTTGACCGGCTTGATGATGTAATCGTCCGGCATGTACTCTGCCGCGCCAAAAACCAGATCGGCAGTTTTTTCTGCGGTAATAATAATCCATGCCGTCGCCAGGCCGACCAGCTCGCGGTATTTTGCTTCTTCGAGGATATGCTGACCATTCTTGCCGCTGCCCAAGTTGTAGTCGCACAGCACGACGTCGTATTTGTTTTTTTCCAAGAAAGCAATGGCCTCTTTGCCGTTGGTCACCGTGTCAATTTCCCGGGTGCCGAATGATTTGAGCATTTCGCGCAGCAGCGAGCGCATGCCCTGGAAGTCGTCAATAATCAAAAAATTTTTGCCGGCAAACAGGGAGGAAGTATTTGAGGGTATATACATAGACTTGCCTTATTTAGCTCAAGGGAGGCGCAGGATAAAACAACTGCCGCCATATTTGCCGCCGTTTTCCAGGGAGATGCTGCCGATTTTTTCGCAGTTTTTGTGAAGCTTGGCCACCATGGATGAAAAATACAAGCCGAGACCGGTACTCCCGGAAGCGAAATCCACGCCTTTGCCGACCGCATTTCCCGCTTCGAGCACGCTGGCCGGATAACCGCCGCCGTTATCTTCGACGCGGATGACCAATTCTCCGTTCTCTTCCCTCACGTAAAGTCTCAACTTATCCTGGGTATAGTGCATCGCGTTGTTCAATGCATGGCAAATCACGCCAGAAATCAATTCATAATCGAAATACCAGGTCAGTTCCTCATCAAAATCCACCTCCAGAGTGATGCCTGAATAATCCAGTAGCGTTTTGTTTTGTTGAGAAATTTCCCGCACAAATTCGCCGACGGAATTTTCCGCCAGGTCAAACGGGTAAAACCGGTTGCCGATTTTGTAAATGGCCAGCATCTGGATCAAATTGTCGTTGACCCGTTTGACCTCGTAGAGCATCGGCGCCGCTTTTTTCTGCGCTTCCGGTGCGAGTTCAGGCAGATTGTTTTCCAGAAAATTGATCAGAATGCCCATGGAATTTTTCATGTCATGTACTGCTGAGGCGAGGAAAGCCGATAAATCGGGAGGGGCTTCTTTGGTTGGCTCCATGTTATAAAACTCCGGGTTATTTAGTGTTCGACCATGTGACGGATAACAGAATTGAACGGCTCAATCCATTCCGGTGCGAATTGGTTGTTGCAGGCATTGACTTCTGCGACCGCGCGCAACACGGAGCGATTATGGCCACGGCTGCTGTGCTTGAGCATGACTGACTCGAAAGCGTCTGCGATGGCCAGAATTTTTGCGCCCGGGCAGATGCTCTCGGCGTGCAGTTTATCGGGATAGCCCGCACCATCCGGCATTTCATGGTGCTGGCGCACTATCTCCGCCGCCGCCGTCCAGTTTTCCATGCGATCCAACAGGCCTGCGCCAAAACCGGGATGGGTATGCAGCATATCCCGCTCTTCATCGCTCATGTTGCCCACCTTGAGCCATACGGATTCCGGCAAGAACATCATCCCCACGTCGTGCATATAAACGGCCGCTTCCAGTTGCATGGCATTAACCGGTGAGCCGGACGCCCGGTTGGTATCCAACACCAGTTGCCGTATCCGCCCGGTGCGCCCTTTGAACAGGGGGGAGCGCGTCTCGAACTGCAAGGCCAGCGAACGGAAAAACGACAGGTCGGCCGCCATGCTGGTTTTGGGTTCGCCCTGAACAGGCAGCCTGGCGGTTGCAGCGCGCAACGTGGCTTGCGGGCGGAAGCCCGTTACCGATTCGACCAGTTGCGCCGCAGCCGGGTCAAGGCCGGCCTGTGACGCCATGCTCATGCGCTCCAGCCCTTCGACCAGAGCCACCAGCTTCAGGTGGATGACCGGCTTGCCTGCCAGCAACGCCTCGGTGGCAAGTTCCAGCCGGTCCAGCGCAAGCAGTACCACCTCGCCGAGCAGCGGGGTGTAGCGCACTTCTCCGGAACGCAAACGCGTCAGCAGCGACTCGATCGGGTGGGCAATCAGGGCGGCCACTTCCACCTTGCACAGCGCGGCATCGCCTTTGATGTTATGCAGGGCGCGAAAAATATCGGCGATCAATACGCGGTTGGCGGGCTCCTTGCCCAGCCTGGCCATGTCGCGCTCGATTTCTACCGCGCGATCCGTCAGCGCATCCGCAAATTCACGCAATGCTTCCTGATCGATTACTTCTGGACGGGTCAACGCCTGAATGTTTGCCATGTTGTTGCGCCTCTTTATCCGGTAACAAGTTGTTAGTAAAAAAACCGCTGCCAGTATAGCGTTAACGGGACACCGATTAAATCTGTCTGTATCCGCAGGGTGCGCGTTGTGGGCTGCTTGCTCATTTAGCGGGTTTGTTGTTGTAGCCGCCCGAACTGGCATTCATGGCCTCGATGGCCTCTTTTAGCGACAGGGCGGCAGATTGGGGATTCTCGCTGCCGAGCATGATTTCACCGCTGGCTGAGGGCGCATAAGCGCCCTTTCCGCCGGGCTGCCAGGCCGTTGGGGCGGCGTGCTGCTGCGCTTTTTCCAGCGCCTCGATCCGTGCTTGCAATTCGGCGTTCTCCTTCTTCAGCGCCTCGGTTTCTGACAGGGGTTCTTTGGGCGCAGAAGCCTGTGACTCATCCGATGCTGTGCCAGTGACGACAGGGTGTGAAGCAATGGGAGCTGTGTCATGCCGGGTACCCAATCGTTGGGGAGGCGGCTCGAAAATGGGCCAATAAACAATCACGATACCTGCCAGCAATAAGACGAGCAGGCCGATTGCGCCGCCGATGACCAGCCGCTTTCGGGGATGTGTTGGTACGGTTTCCGCTTCGCCCTCTTGTTCGTCTTCCGGTGAGGCTTCAGAACGGCCAATCGAACTCTTCTCCCCATCTTCGTTGGCTTCGGTCGCAGGTGTCTTCCTGAAGCGTTGCACCAGGGCGGCGAGCTGCATTTTTAAGCGAATAGCCAGCCCCGGTCGGGCAGGAGCTTCAGTCGCCGTGGAGGCCAAATCGTCCGGTTCTTCCGGGCTGCTGCGCGTGTTGGGCCCGACATCAGCGCGGAAAGCAGGAGCTTTTTTGAAGCGCTGGGTCAAGTTGCTGATCCGCAATTTTACCCATGCACTCCAGCCCGGTTTTGATGTTGTTTCAGGGTCTGTTTCAACGATGTCCGGCGCTTCGGTTTCTGAAGGCTTCGGGTTGCGCTCGGCGATATTCCGCGTCGCCGCAACTAAATCCAGTGTCTTGGGCGCTTTGCTGTTCACGGCAAGATTTTCCGGCGCATTCGCTGCCTCTTCAGCGGCACCGGTTTTTTTCTTCCAGAACTTCAGGTTCATAATGGCTCCATTTTCGCGCTATGCAATGCCGGTTAGTCCGGACGCGATAGCGCAGCATATTGCGCCGCTGGCTCAGCGTCAAACACCGGTTATCTTGAGACGCTTGACCCTGGCAGCAATTTTTCAAGTCCGACAAGCTGCCAGTACCATGTAACGCTTGTATCTTCGCAAACCAACCCCTCCAAACCGCCCCTTGTCAGGGGAGGCTTAAAGGCTTCCCCCCTGATAAGGGGGATTGAGTGTGTTGGTTTTAAGGTGTTACTGCGTACTAGCGGATAATCCGTTTGGCTTCCGGTATCTTGCGCAGGCTGCGCATAATGTTGGCGAGATGCAGGCGGTTATTGACTTCCAGCGTGAAATGCAGCGCGGTGTTTTCGCCTTCGTGGACAAAGCTGACATTCTCGATGTTGGATTCCGCCTCGGCCATGGCGGCAGCCACTTTTGCCAGCACGCCGCGCTGGTTGGCGACCATCAGCTTGAGGCCAACCTCGAAGGAACGGTGGATATGCTTGTCCCACACCGCATCCATCCATTGCTCGCCGCGCCCTTTGTGCAAGGCCGGGCAGTCGCGGGTATGCACCGTCAAGCCCTGGCCGCTCTTGAGGACGCCGATGATAGCGTCGCCGGGAATCGGATAGCAACACTTGGCAAACTGCACCGCCGTGCCTTCCGTACCCTTGATCGTGATGGCCATGCTGGGCGCCGATTCGTTCGGCGGCGTTTCGCCGATGCAGGCCAGTTGTCGCGCCACCACCAGGTTAAGGCGGCGCCCCAGCCCGATGTCGGAGAGAATTTCCTTGCGCGATTTGGCGCCGGTCTCCTTGAGCAGTTTGCTCCAGTGCGCTTTATCCATGTCTTGCGGTTTGACGCTCAGCGCGTGCAGTGCCTGATTGAGCAGGCGCTCGCCGAATTTTGCAGACTCGCCCGACTGCATGGTCTTGAGAAAATGGCGGATATGGCTGCGCGCCTTGCTGGTGGTCACATAGCTCAGCCAGGCCGGGTTAGGTTTGGCATAAGGCGCGGTGACGACTTCCACGCGGTCGCCGTTTCTCAGCGGGGTGCGCAGCGGCACCGATTCATGGTTGACCTTGACGGCGATGCAGTGATTGCCGATGTCGGTGTGTACGCTGTAAGCGAAATCCACCGCGGTCGCGCCGCGCGGCAGCGAGAGAATCTTGCCCTTGGGCGTGAACACATAGACTTCGTCGGGGAACAGGTCCACCTTGAGGTGCTCGAGGAATTCCGAGGAATCGCTGCTCTGGCTCAGGCTTTCCAGCAGCTCCTGCAGCCATTGATGAGTTTTCTTGTGCAGGTTGCGGATGGACATATGGCCGCTCTTGTACAGCCAGTGCGAGGCCACGCCGGCATCGGCAATCTTGTGCATCTCGTGGGTGCGGATCTGAACTTCGATAGGTGTGCCGAACGGCCCGAACAGCGTGGTGTGCAGCGACTGGTAGCCGTTTACCTTGGGAATGGCGATGTAATCCTTGAACTTGCCAGGAATCGGTTTGTACAAACCGTGCAGCGCGCCCAGCGCCACATAACAGGAGGCAAAATCGTCGACCAGCACGCGGAAGCCGTAGATATCCAGCACCTCGGCAAAGGCCAGCGACTTGCTCTGCATTTTTTTGTAGATGCTGTAGATATTTTTTTCCCTGCCGGTGATATCGGCAGGGATGTTGAACTCGGCCAGCCGCTGGCGGATAGCGTCGAGGATTTTGCCGACCACCTCGCGGCGGTTGCCGCGCGCCACCCGGAGCGCCTTGGCCAGCACCGCGTAACGGTTGGGGTGCAGGTATTTGAAACTCAAATCCAGCAGCTCGCGGTAAATATCGTTCAGGCCGAGGCGGTTGGCGATGGGCGCATAGATATCCATGGTCTCGCGCGCGATACGCTCGCGTTTGTCGTGCGGCATGGATTCCAGCGTGCGCATGTTGTGCAGCCGGTCGGCCAGCTTGATGAGAATGACGCGCACGTCGCGCGCCATCGCCAGCAGCATTTTGCGGAAATTTTCCGCTTCCGCGTCTTCGCGGGTTTCGAACTGGATGCGATCCAGTTTGCTCAGGCCGTCGACCAGTTCAGCGACCGGCTTGCCGAATTTTTCGCCGACCTGCTCGGCGGTGACCTCGGTATCTTCAACCACATCATGCAGCAATGCGGCGCTGATCGCCTGCACATCGAGGCGCAAAGTGGTGAGGATGCGCGCGACGGCGATTGGATGGGAAATGTACGGGTCGCCGGAATGGCGTTTCTGGCCCTGATGTGCGGCGCGACCGAATTCGATCGCTTCGCGAACGTATTCGATGTCCTGCGGTTTAAGGTAGGCGGATGCTTCCTCGATAAGCAGATCGGCGTCGGCCATGCGCAATCACGGGGTTATGCCTGGCCGCGGTTGAGGATTTCCTTGCCAACCTTGCCTTCGCTGATTTCGCGCAAAGCGACAACGGTGGGCTTGTCTTTGCTGTTTCCCAGCAGATGCGCGGCGCCATTGGCCAATTGGCGCGCGCGGTACGCGGCGGCCAGCGTCAGCTCAAAGCGGTTGGGGATTTGGGTGAGGCATTCTTCGACGGTAATACGAGCCATGGTTTACTCCGGGTTCTGTAGCTGATTGATTAATACTTGATGGCGCGCCAATTGATCCGCGCATTTCAGCCTGGCTGAAAGCGTCACCGCATTGAGTTCGCGCAACGCTTCGTTCAGATTGTCATTGATAATAACATAATCAAATTCGGCGACATGGGCGACATCTTCGCGCACCGCCGCCATGCGCTTGGTTATCACCTCGTCGTTATCCTTGCCGCGCCCTCTCAGGCGTTGCCCCAGCGCTTCCAGGGAGGGCGGCAGAATAAAAATGCTGATGCATTCCGGGAACAGCCGGCGCACTTGCGCGGCGCCCTGCCAGTCGATTTCCAGCAGAATGTCGCGCCCCTTGGCAGTTTCCTGGCTGATCCAGGTTTGCGAGGTGCCGTACAGGTTGCCATACACTTCCGCGCTTTCCAGAAACTCGCCGCGCCCCATCATGGCGATGAAGGTTGCGCGGCTGACAAAATGATAGTCCTTGCCGTCATGTTCGCCGGGGCGCGGATTGCGCGTGGTATAGGAAATGGACAAATCGATCTGCGGATTGATGTTGAGCAGGGCATGCACCAGACTGGTTTTGCCGGCACCGGAAGGCGCGCTGATGACGAATAAATTTCCCGACATAATTAGAGTCCATTTTCGTAGATTTCATACCACACAGCGTTTGCCTGCGGGGTGCGGCGCAAAGCGGGTGCTGCGCCATACGGCCATTCTACACAAGCCGGGCGCAACGCCGCACGTAACGGGGCTTTGCGTTTACCGCCTTGGCGGCACGCGATCGGTGCAGGTGCGGCGCTCCCGCTACTTGGAAAGCGCGTTGGCGATATCGCGCTTGTGTTCTTCCTCCTGGATCAAAATATCTTCCAGCACGCGCCGCAGACCATATTCCTTGAGCTCTTCGGCTTGGCCGATGCGCTCCTTGTAGCGCTTGATAGCATTCTCCTCGCCCCACAGGTCATGCTTGAGCATTTCCACGCTGTCCTTCGAAATCGCGCGTTTTTCCACATCCACTGTGGGCACGCCGCCGAGAAAGTCGATTTGCTCGGACAGCATGACGGCATGCTGCATTTCCTCTTGAGCGTGAATCAGCAGTTCCTTCTGGATGGAATCAAATTGTGCGCCGTTAATTGTCGCGGCGTGCTGCACATACTGGATGGCTGCGGAGTATTCCCACTCCAGGTCTTTGTTAAGTTCAGCCAACAGCTTTTTCATGGTGATCTTCATCGGTCGTCTCCTGTTGTTTGGCGAAAATGGCAGTTCCATCTTACCAATTAGCAGCTTAATACGCTACGTTCTTCGATTCCAGTTGTTCGATTCCAGACGTTGTGGGTTTCAGGCGTTGAATCGGTCCGGCAACATGCTTCCCCAACCCGGTCATTGGCGGAGGCAAAAAGCCTGCTTGCCGCGTTCTGGTTCATTCCGTAAAATCCTTGTGCACTCGACGGATTTCAGCCCAGTGGGGCGGCGCAAGTTCTACGGGGGAAATATTTAAAATCGACGCTGGCCCGCCGGGCTGTTTTCCCAGACTTCTTTTTCATTGAAAGCAGCAACACACTTATCGCCATGAAAACCAGGAAACGCAAGAAGAGTCCGAACTATGTGATCGCCCAGGAAAACGGTGTTTTCGTCGCACGATGCCCCGATCTCGGGTTGGCTTGTCGCGGTGAGACTGAACAAGAAGCTTTAGCGAATCTGGAAGAAGCGCTGGCTCTCTACTTCGAGGACTTGCCCGGACCTGCCGATGGCTAACGTGATCGACGTTGGGCACGGACTAAATCGACGCTTGCCCCTTGGTCTGTAGATTCAGCCACACGGATCGCCTCACCCTCGATCGCCTCACCCTCGATCACCTCACCTTTGAACACTTCGCCAGCAAAGGCATCGCCCCGCATGGTCGCGCCTTGCGGGGGAAAATCCCGCATCTGCTCCTTCATCAGCTTGCGTAGCGCGCGCGTCTTCCACCACAGATAAGCACCACCGAACACGACGACGATCAGGATAACCGCCAGCAAGATCGCCGAGAACATCAGCGCCACGCCAGCCAGCACAACCATCGTGATGACCGCTGCCGTTTTGCGTAACAGGCCGGGAGAGTTACCCGAGGCGGGAGAAATAAATTTGATCTGCATGGCGCAATTTTATCGCATCCTTGCTGCATGCGCGGCAGTGGGCGAGTAAGATGCTGGCGCGGGTCAAGCTTGGGTGCATTCGAAAATGGTGGACAACAAGCAAAAGCCCCTCTCCCCTTGCGGGAGAGTGGGGTAATGGAACAAAAGGAATTCGCCAAGCACTTGCGATGCAATATGACCGAAAGCGAGAACAAACTGTGGCGACATTTGCGGGCACATCGGCTAAATGGCGAGAAATTCAGACGCCAGCAACCGATTGGCCCTTACGTGGTTGATTTCGTGCATTTTGGAGCTCGCCTTATCGTGGAGGCAGACGGCGGGCAGCACAACGATTCGCCCCATGATGAAAAACGGGACGCATGGCTGCGTGGGCAAGGGTTCAAAGTGATGCGGTTCTGGAATAACGAGATCATGAGTAATTTGGATGGCGTATTGGCGACTGTCTTGGCAGCAGCAACTGAATCACCCCTCTCCCCCGCCCCCTCTCCCGCAAGGGGAGAGGGGTGAAAACCGCTACCCGTCCACCATTTTCAAATGCACCCGCCAAGCTCTTTGCATGAGCCGATGAGTTGGATTTTATGATAGGCTCACAACTCAAAAATGCGTTGATGGCGGAGAAAATATGAGCGAAATTCTATTTCTTGTCGAACATGCTCCCGAAGGCGGCTATACCGCAAGGGCGTTGGGCGAATCCATTTTTACAGAAGCAGATACCTTGCCAGAGTTGCGCAAAATGGTACAGGAAGCGGTTCATTGCCATTTCGATGAAAGCAACATGCCCAAAGTTATTCGCTTGCATATCGTGCAGGAAGAAATGCTTGCGGCATGAGGATTCCGCGTGACCTGTCAGGGGCGGAGCTAATCAGTCTTTTATCCAAGCTGGGTTATCGGCAAACACGACAGGCTGGCAACCATGTTCGCCTGACTTGCGATGATCCATCTCAGCATCACGTTACCATCCCTCTACATGATTCGCTACGCATTGGAACTCTTTCCGCTATTCTCAATGACGTCGCTGCTGCGCAAGGTATTGAGCGAGAGGCGTTGCTGGGGTGCCTGTTCGGTTAGTTCAGTTACTTGGTCAATTTCGGTATGAAATAGAGAGAAATTCAAAGTCACCGAATCCTGCAGTAACGTATTTATCGACCTTGGCTTCTCCCAATCGCGCGTGTCCAACCTGATGCTCGGCAAGTTCGAAAAATTCAGTTTAGACATTCTGATTACGTTGGCGACGCGTGCGGGAAAGAGAGTGGAGTTGAAGCTGGCGGCGTGATTGCGGAACAAGAAACCGTGGTCTCCAATTAACCCAATTATTCCCGAAGTTTGTTAGACTGCGCAGCCGCAATCAGGAGAGCACATCATGCTTACAGCCATAGAAGTGAAGATTGATAAAACAGGGCATTTGCACCCTGTTGAATCCGGCCAAACCATCAAGCCCGGGCGCGCTTTACTGACTTGGCTGGAACCCGACGCCACACACGAACCTGCACTGATGGCAGAGTCGGCCTTGGCGCAAGACTAGCTCAACCCCGAGGAGGATGCGGCATGGGCACACTTGCAGCCGGGCAAGTAGTCGTACTGCCCTTCCCGTTCTCAGACCTCAGCCGGAAAAAACTCCGCCCCGCCTTATTGCTCGCAGATGCAGGGCGTGGCGACTGTATAGACATGCGATACAGCCGAGTTTGATACAATTTCAAGCAACAAAACCCGCCCCATTGGGAGAGAACGATGCAAGTCAGCACCAGCATGAACCAAAAGATCGCCCAAGCTGTTCAGACCTCAATGCAGATCGAAGGCTACAAGCCCGTGCAGTCCGCCGCAGTCAAAAAACAGGCTCAAGCATTGATGGAACAGCATCGTGTCCAAGTATCAGTTCGCAGAAAGTGACATCCACATAGCCGGCACCGACATTCCCAAGAACCGCTTGGGAATAGAAGTGCCGGACTTGTTGCATGCCCTATGCGGATGCTTCCTTCGATGCCGCCTTCTCGCTGTTCGGCCTCATGTTCTTCCCCGACCGCAAGCAGGGCTTCGCCGAAATCTACCGCACGCTCAAACCGGGCGGCAGTATCGCCATCACCAGTTGGGCGCCCGTGGACCAATCGCCCGCCATGCAAACCCTATTCGGCGCACTGCGCGCCATCAAGCCCGACCTGCCGCAACCGCAACGCGCCATCGCCACACTGGAAAACCCCGAACGCTTCATGCAGAAGATGGAAGAAGCCGGGTTCCGCAACATCGAGATACGCCAAGTGACCAAAGCCTTTCCCACCGGCAGCACCGCCGAATTCTGGGACAACATGGTCAAGGGCAGCGCGCCGATACAGATGATGAAGAAATCAATCATGTCCGCTCGTGGTGAGCCAGTCGAACCACATTCGAACACCACAGGCGAAGCGCTGTGGCGCGAGAAAGAAAAACTTGCGCTGGCCTGGCTGGAAGAGACACTGCCTACGCTGAAGAGGCCGCTGACTTCGGGTGCGTGGTTGGTGGTGGGGGTAAAATGACAATCACAAGAAAACTTGATCTGCCCCCGATTGTTCATAGCTTGTCGGCTCCGGTTTATTTCAAATGAGCGCACCCACACTGCTACCGCTCGAATCCATTACGCACCACATCCTGTTGCTGCGCGAGCAAAAGGTTTTGCTGGATACCGATTTGGCAACGCTCTACGACGTGCCTACCAAGCGCTTCAATGAGCAAGTCAGACGTAATTTGGAACGTTTCCCGGCGGATTTCATGTTCCAGTTAACTGAAGAGGAATGGGCGGCTTTAAGGTCGCAATTTGCGACCTTAAAGATCGGGCGCGGCCAACATCGCAAGTATCTGCCTTATGCCTTTACCGAACATGGGGCAATCATGGCGGCAACGATCCTGAACAGCCCAAGGGCGACCGAGGTGTCGGTCTACGTGGTGCGCGCATTTGTGCGCCTGCGCGAAGTGCTGGCATCGAATGTGGAATTGGCAAAGCGCCTGGATGATTTGGAGCGGACAACCGAAGCACTGTCCATGCAGCACGACACCTTTGCGCGCAACACGCGCGTCCAACTCAAACAGGTGTTCGATGCCATCCGGGAATTGATGACGCCACCCGAACCGCAGAAGAAACGGCCTATCGGGTTTATCAGCGGCGATGAAAAGCCGAAGAAAGATTGACTGGCATGAGGGAGTTTGTGTACTTGCAAAAACAATTCGAAGCTGACCCGTTTAATTTGTTGGGTGTGGGGGTGAAGTGGTGACTGCCAGCGATCATGCGATGATTCCGCCCGAGCGCATCGAGGGGCGCATTCTTTTAATCCGTGGGCACAAGGTGATGATAGATGCCCACTTGGCGCAACTCTACGATGTCGAGACGCGCGCACTGGTTCAGGCAGTCAAACGCAATCTGCTACGTTTCCCCGACGATTTCATGTTCCAGCTTAGCGCCGAGGAGTTCGCGGCTTTGAGATCACAAACTGTGATCTCAAACGTCGGGCGCGGCGGGCGCCGCACTGCGCCCTATGCTTTTACCGAACAAGGAGTGGCGATGTTGTCTTCAGTGCTGGGCAGCCCACGCGCCGTCACCGTCAACATCGAGATCATGCGCACCTTCGTGCGGGTGCGAGAGTTGGCCATGACGCATAACGATCTGGCCAATCAACTCAACGCGCTGGAAGCAAAGACCACAGCCATGGCGATGCAACACGATTCATTTGCGCGCAATACGCGCGTTCAACTCAAGCAGGTGTTCGATGCCATCCGGGAGTTGATGACACCGCCCGAGCCAACGAAGAAACGGCCTATCGGGTTTATCACTGGTAAGGAAAAGCCGAAGAAAGACGGTTGAAAACCAATTTGCGGGGCGGCATCACGATAGCTTTGGAGTCTGTGAAAATGAAAAACAAAACCGAACATGAGCCTTTATGGCTCACTTGGTTGGGGGTAGGGAGAAAATGATGACTACAAAAAAACCGTGGTCTGTCCCCTATTGTTCGCGTTGGGGCGGTCGGCGCACCGCGCCCTATGCCTTCACCGAGCAGGGCGTGGCGATGCTCTCTTCGATACTGAGCAGCCCGCAAGCCGTGCAGGTCAACATCGCGATCATGCGAGCGTTCGTAAAACTGCGCGAGCTGGCCATGACGCATCACGATCTGGCCAAGCAACTCAACGCACTGGAAGAGAAAACCGAAGCACTGGCAATGCAGCACGACACCTTTGCGCGCAACACGCGCGCTCAACTCAAACAAGTGTTCGACACCATCCGCGAATTGATGACGCCACCCGAACCGCAGAAGAAACGGTCTATCGGGTTTATCAGCGGCGATGAGAAGCCGAAGAAAGATTGACTGGCATGAGGGAGTTTGTGTACTTGCAAAAACAATTCGAAGCTGACCCGTTTAGTTGGGGGTGAAATGATGCACAGTATACTGACAATAAAATTAGCCCTTTAATCATGTAAGCAGCCATGAGCGATCAATATACATTCGATGTTTTTCTCAGTCACAGCTCGAAGGACAAGGATGCTGTTCGCGCCATCGCAGAACGATTGAAAGGTGACGGATTACGTGTGTGGCTTGATGAATGGGAACTGAAACCGGGTGACCATATTCCCGCAAAAATTGAAGATGGGTTGGAACATTCCCGTGTATTGGTGCTATGCATGTCGGCTAATGCATTTAGCTCCGACTGGGCTACATTAGAAGCGGGAACATTTCGTTTCCGTGACCCATTAAACAAGGATCGTCGCTTCATTCCTCTGCGCCTCGATGACGCGCCTATTAAAAGCTCATTGGCACAATTCCTTTACATTGACTGGTTTGCTGGAGATAGCGAAAAATTTTATTCAAAACTACTCGAAGCCTGTCGCCCACCAGTGTCGTTAACTGTAAAAGGAGAACAGAGCAAGATCAAGCTATACAAAAAAACCATCCAGCTTGATTCACCAGTCCACTCTATGGCTTATGCGTTTAGTCCAGATGGGAAGCGCCTCCTCTCTGGAGGCACAGGTCATACAACAGCCCAACCAAATACACCCTGCGACTCCATGCGGTTATGGGATATGGAGACAGGGCGTTGTTTACGCACATTCGAAAACTACACAGCTCGCATTGAATGCATAGCATGGAGTGCTGATCAACGCTTGGCTGTTACAGCCTCATCTGATAAGACTGCACGCTTGTGGGATGTGGAATCTGGCCGATGCCTGCACGTACTTGAAGGTCACACGAATTACGTTTTCGGTGTTGCGTTGAGTGGTGATCAGCGTTTCGCACTTTCCTGTTCTTTTGACTTAACCATTCGAATTTGGGATGTGCAGTCAGGGCAATGCGTACGCGTTTTGTTAGATCATAAAGGTTTTGTTCGCAATGCGATGTGGAGTAGTGACCAGTGCTACATATTATCTTGCGGAGATGATAATACAGTTAGATTGTGGGATGCTGTGTCAGGGCGATGCCTACGCGTATTTGAAGGCCATACAAATTGGGTTATAAGTGTGGCTTGGAGTCCAGATCAACGTTTCGCTCTTTCAGGTTCATGTGACAAAACCATGCGACTGTGGGACGTAGAGTCTGGCCGTTGCTTACGCGTTTTTGAAGGCCACACGTCAAACGTTGAGTACATCGCATGGAATGCTAATCAACGTTTCGCTATTTCCGGGTCACCAGACAAAACAGTGAGGCTCTGGGATGTGGAATCTGGACAGTGTCTACAAGTGTTAGAAGGTCACACAAACCATATCAGGAGTCTTGCCTGGTGTGCAGACCAAAGGTATGCATTCTCCGGTGGCATGGAGAATGATGTTCGCGTGTGGGATTTATCTGAATTCGTTACAGCGACTCGAATGCAACATGGTGTTGCCACCACTTCGCAGAATGTGCCAGATCAGGTGCAATATACCAATGCTAAGGTGCTCCTCGTGGGTGAAAGTAGCGCTGGAAAAACGGGATTATCCAAGGCTCTCTCAGGTGAACATTGGCAACCAAGTGATTCGACTGTGGGAGCTTGGGCAACTCAATGGAAACTGCCTGTGGCTTCTGGCGATGGTATAGAAAGGGAAATCTGGTTGTGGGATTTCGGCGGACAAGCAGATCAGCGATTGATCCATCAGCTATATATGGACGATGCAGCGCTCGCGATTCTGGTCTTCGATGGACAAAAAGACAATCTTTTTGAAACGTTGAGTCAGTGGGATCGCGAACTTACTCGCGCCTCACACAAACCATTTGCCAAATTATTGGTTGCCGGGCGTGTGGATGCTGGTGGCCTGCGAGTTGGTAGAGCGCAAGTTGATGCATTTGTGAACGAACGTGGTTATGCGAAATTTTTGGAAACCAGCGCAAAGCAAAACATTGGCTGCAATGAACTCAAGCAAGCCATTTTTGACGGCATCAGTTGGGATGACATTCCGTGCCGCACAACACTAGTTCTCTATAAACAGCTTAAAGAAGAGATTGTCAGACTCAAAGATGTTGGCCGTGTTCTGATGCGATTCAATGAATTGCGAGAAACTTTACAACTTGGCTTATCCAGCGTACGTTTTTCAGACGACGAATTACGCACGGTTATAAGTTTATTGGCTGGCCCTGGTGTGGTGTGGGAACTGAAGTTTGGAAGTTGGGTGCTTCTCCAGCCAGAGCGCATCAATGCTTACGCACAGGCTGTAATTCAAACGATGCGGGCAGATGAGTACGAACGAGGCTGTTTGGCAGAGGGCGCTGTATTAAGCGGTGAACTTATTTATCACTCTTCTTTAGAACGATTGTCAACTGACGACGAGCGCATCATCCTTCAAGCCATGCTTCAGTCACTATTAGAGCGCGGTATCTGCCTGCGCGAGCAGACTGACATGGGTACGTTGCTAATCTTTCCGAGCTACTATCGTCGTGAACGTGAGGAATTGATTGATGCTCCAGCGATGTTGGTAAGTTATCGATTCCACGGTTTTCTCGACGAGGTTTATGCCTCATTGGTAGTGAGGCTGCATCATACCAAGCCATTTCAACAGGATAAGCTCTGGCGCTATGCCGCCGATTTCAAAACGCTCACAAGTAAACAGCTTGGAATTAAATTAACCCGCATGGGAGAAGGCACAGGAGAGCTGTCAGTATATTTTGGCCCCACCATCCCGGTTGAGGAAAAAATTATCTTCGCAAAATATGTCCACGAGCACTTGCTACAAAACGCTAAAAATGTAGAGCGAATGCGGCATTATGTATGCCCACATTGTGGTACTCCGGCAGGTAATCGCGAAGTGACAATGAAAAAACTCGCAGAAGGGAAAAAAGACATACCTTGCATTAATTGTGATGATCCAGACAAGCGAATACCGCTGTGGGATGAAATGGAAGAACTGTTTGCAAGCCCAGAAATAAAGCAGCAGGTGCATATGCTTCGAGAAGAATCTGCCATCGAGCTTGATAACGAAAGCAAAGAACGTGCACTAGTAGGTGAAGTTATCTCAACCGTAGCTCTTGCAGGCCAAATTAGTAGGGAGTTCAACGTAAGTGATCACGGCATTGATATGGAGATCGAATTTAAATCCGATAATGGCGAGGCCACTGGAGAAAAGCTCTACCTGCAACTCAAGTCCGGCGATTCTTATTTACGCGAGAGGAAAAGCGATGGCGTTGAAATTTTCACAATTCAGAAAGACCGGCACTTGCATTACTGGATGGCGCAAAAGTTTCCAGTGTTGCTGGTGATACGAAATTCTGAAGGCGAAGTACGATGGATGGAAATTCGCGAATTGCTGAAACGCGAAAGCGACAACGGCAAGAAATCAATAAGACAGTTCGCGTATCAAGGAGAGCGCTTCGACGTAATGAGTGTACGTAAATGGCGAGCTAATTTGCTTAGAGTGGGCTAATAAGGTCGAGCTAATGGTGGCAGCATCGCAATAACTTCAGCCTCTTTCACTCCCACATAAGCCCTAACCCCACCCCATGGCCACCCTGATCCCCACCCTCGGCTCCGCCCGCTTCGATGCGCGTGGCGAATTGAATCTCGCCGAGCGGCTGAAAAATTGCCTCGAAGACAACGCCTGGGTGTGGCACAACATTCCGGTCGGGCCTTTCGGCAGGCATCCTGATTTCGTGACGTTACATCCGCAGCAGGGCATCGTGGTGCTGGAGGTGAAGGACTGGCGGCTTGAACCTAAAAACCGCAGTTGACCGCTCCATTGAGTACGCAAGAAAAAGAACGGAAATTAATTTCGTTATTTACCCACGCTCATACAATTGGCGAATCGCTAAGAAGCGTATTGCACGTCCCTCGCAACGCATGGTGGCGTTACTCCTCCTCGGAATGGAATAACGATTCCTCGTCGTCGCGCCTTGCCCTGCGCCGCGATGAACGCACACTACACTTCGTCCAACTACGGTTTCTAGGTTGAAACGATAGTCAATGCAAACAGCAAGCAGGTCGATCTGTTGACTATTCGTGGCAGTGCATCACATGGCTGCAATTTTAGGCTGGGTTAGTGACAGGAAGGTAGCCATTGTGTCATCAGCAAAATGACGAACGATGATGTACTGGTTGCGTAGAAGCGTAATCGTTTCGTTGACGGTGCTGTTTCCGATGCGGAGCCAAATTATTTTTGGGGGTGCGCCAAACACAAGGCTTCGTTCATAGAAATCAGTGTCTTTTGACGCGAGCAAAAAACCATATTCCGCCGCATAGTTCCAAACACGCAAATCATCCGCACCCAATAGTCCGACATCCCGCACATGACTTGATCCAGGGTAAATGTCAGCAAGAGCTGCCACTAGCCTGAAAGAAAGGTTTTCATCGAACAGAAGCTTCATACTGCCGAGAATAGTCTTTGTTCCCGCTGAGCTGCAAATGCAAGCGTGGCTAAAATATCCTCATGCTTCAGATCTGGAAAGTCCGCAATTATTTCATCCGCAGACATCCCGCTGGCCAAATACTCCAGAATGTCGGAAACAGTAATGCGCGTGCCGTTAATGACGGGCTTTCCGCTGCGTACCGCCGGGTTAATCGTGATGCGTTCTAATAGCTCAGACATTTCAGACTCCGTAGAAACAGAAACGCTTAAAGTATAAGCGTAGCCTCATGCATAAGCAAACGTGCGTTTACCAACCGAGAAATATATACCCGACTTTTCGAAGCGGCAGGCTGCTAATGTGCAGGCCGTGCTCGATGCCGCCGAGCGCGGGCTGATTCCGGGTGGGCAGTACGACGCGGTGCTGATCGACGAGGCGCACGACTTCGAGCCGCAATGGCTGGCGCTGGCGGCGAAGATGGTCAACCCGGACACGAAGGCGCTGATGATCGTTTACGACGATGCGCAGGCAATTTACAAAGGGCGGAAGCGCCCGGTGTGGAAGCAGCTCGGCATCGAGGCCGCCGGCCGCACCACGGTGCTCAAGGTGAATTACCGCAACACCGCGCAGATATTGCGCTTCGCGCGCAAGTTTGCCGCCGATGTTATCGGCGCACCCGGCGTATGCGCCGGTGACGAAAGCGCGATCCTGATGCCGGAAGACGGCGGGCGCGAGGGTGTGGAGCCAGTGGTGCGCCAGTGCGTGAGCCATGACGGCGAAGCACATGCGATTGCGGAATGGCTGCTCGGACGCAAGGCCGCCGGTTACCAGTGGGGGCAGATGGCGGTGCTGTATCCCCGGCACTACATCGGCGAGCGATTCGAAAAAATACTGGCGAAATCCGGCATACCGGTTAACGTGGCAAAAGATCATGGCAACCGCATACAGACGGAGCGGGACGCGGTGCGCTTCCTGTCCATGCACAACGCCAAAGGACTGGAGTTCCCCTGCGTGGCAATCGGCGGATTGGGTGAGCTAAAAAAGGCTGAGGATATAGAAGACGACATACGCCTGACCTACGTCGCCATCACGCGCGCGACGCACGAGGCGTTTATCACTTACTCGAATATGTCGGAACTGGTGGGGCGGCTGGTGGTGTAAATCCGCCAGCCCCGTCGAAAACTGATTCGAGCCTGAACCATCCCTTATAATTCACGCTTTATTACTCAACCACAAGCAAACAACATGGTATTCAATATCACACTCCTGCCGGACAATTCCACCTTTACCGCCGAAGCTGGCGAAACCATCATGGAAACCGCGAAGAAACATGGCCACAATCTGCCAGTCGGTTGCGCCGATGGCGCATGCGGTTTGTGCAGAGGTATTGTACTGCAAGGTACGGTGGATCACGGCAGATCAACGGCAATCGCATTGACTGATGAGGATAAAGAGGCGGGCCTCGCCCTGTTCTGCTGCGCCATACCCACATCCGATCTGGTCATCCAGCGCCGTGAAATGGTCGCCGACTGGACCACGCTGGATTGGAATGGCTCGATGGAGTGAGCCTGCTCGCTTAAACCCAGATAGTTCATTAGCTATTAGGGTATTGAAAAATCAATGGGTTGTAGGTCGGGTTTTAACCCGACATGTCGGGCTGAAGCCC
>JAUYJO010000150.1 GCA_030700315.1 Gallionella sp. | reverse complement strand
CGATCATACAAGGTCGGGATTCATCCCGACAGAGCGCCGCATAACCCAACCCCGTCGGGATGAATCCCGACCTACCTCATCGTGAGGTTCATGGCCAAACGGTACATTTGTGATTTCTGTCTCCCTTAGATGTGCTCACCGGAAACAATTCGCCCACGGTATCATTCATCTTTGCTGCAAAGCAACCTCGACTTGGCGGCGTTGTTCGCTTCGCCCGTAGCTCTTGCTTGTTGGTATTTTTTTGCGGCATTACAATGCCCGTTCACGTAATACATAATAAAAAATTATCATGACTGCCATACTTACCAGCAAAGGCCAGGTCACCATTCCCAAGCAGATTCGCGACGCGCCCGACATGGCACCGGGTTGCTCGGTGCAATTTGCCGTCAATCGGGAGGGTGATGTAGTCATACACAAAGTCGGCGCACGCGCCAGCCGCCAGCCGGATCGCTTCCAGGCCGCTCGCGGCAAGGCGGATATTAAATGGCGTACCGATGATTTGAGGGCACTGCTGCGCGGCAATAGCAGTGTTTGATATCAGACGGGCAACGCTATGCTCATCCCATCCGGCGGATAACGCTGCGCTCATTCACCCTACGTCGTTACCGTTGCTCGTTCAACCACTTCCTGCTAATGCCTGACTACCGCCGCAATCGCGTTCCTGGAGGAACCTATTTTTTCACGGTCAACCCGCTGGAACGCCGTGAGCGTCTGTTGGTTGAGCATATCGACGCCTTGCGCGATGCGGTGCGGCAGGTTCGAGCGCAACGTCCGTTTCATATCGATGCCTGGGCGGTGTTGCCGGATCACATGCATTGCGTTTGGACTTTGTCGCATGGCGATGTCGATTACTCGTCGCGCTGGAAGGCGATCAAGATTGCGTTTGCGAAGACGCTACCCAGAACCGAACGATTGTCGGCGGTGCGGGAGCGCAAAGGCGAGCGCGGTATCTGGCAGCGGCGTTTCTGGGAGCATACCATTCGCGATGACCAAGATTACGCCGCGCATGTCGATTACGTGCATATCAATCCGTTCAAGCACGGGTTGGTGGAGCGTGTTGCCGATTGGCCATACTCTTCATTTCATCGCTTTGTGACGGATGGGATATATCCGCAGGATTGGGCGATGGATGGGGCGAAACTGAAGGCGGGGGAACGGGATGAATAGCGTAGGGCGGATGAGCGCAGCGTTATCCGCCGGATGCTTGGCGATATCGCAAAATCTATTGAGTTTTTACATTCCGGGGGGACGCTACGGTTTTCCCATCAGGTGGATAACGCTGCGCTCATTCCATGCGGCGGATAACGCCTTCGGCTCATCCGCCCTACGGTAGTAGCTATGCCTATCGTCCGTGTTGCCCTCGATATTCCGCTGTCTACCCTGTTCGATTACACGGTGGCGGAAAGCATTGTAGTCGGTCAACGCGTGATCGTGCCGTTCGGCAAGCGTCAGATGGTCGGGGTGGTGATGGAGTGCGTTGCCGCGACGGATATGGCGCCGGAGCGCATCAAGCAGGTGAAACAGGTATTGCACGACAGCGCGCCGCTGTCGGCGGGATTGCTTGACTTGCTGCGCTTTTGCAGCGATTACTACCGTTATCCTATCGGACAGACGGTGTTGTCGGCGTTGCCGATACGGTTGCGCTCAGACAAGCCTGTCATCAGCAAACCTGCCTTGAGTTACCGCTTGAGCGCCAGCGGCGCGGCGCTCGATCTCAATGCATTCCCGAAACGCAAGGTGGTGCAGCGGCGCATTTTGGCGAAGCTGGCGGAGCAGCCGTGCAACCTGGCGCAGCTCAAGAGCTTGTCGGCGACGGTGGGGGCGCAGTTGAAGGTGTTGGTGGCGGCGGGGTGGGTCGAGAGTGTTGCATCTACGAGAAACCCTCTCCCCAATCCTCTCCCCAATCCTCTCCCGATGCCCTCTCCTCAATCCTCTGGTGGAACTACTAGCCATTCGACTAAGCCCGCAAGCGGGCAAGTCGCTGGTTATCCCGCAAGCGGGCGAGGAGGCGAACGAGAAATGCAATCTTCAACCCCTGCGGGCGAGGAGGCGAACGAGAAAAGCCACATTTTCAACGGTGCGCACACGCTGACCGGCGAACAGCAGCAGGCGGTCGACGCGGTCACGCATACAAGTGGCTATGCCTGCTTCCTGTTGCACGGCATCACCGGCAGCGGCAAGACCGAGGTGTATGTACATCTGATGCACGCTGTGCTGCGGCGCGGCGGGCAGGTGTTGCTGCTGGTGCCGGAAATCAATCTCACGCCGCAACTGGAAAATTATTTCCGCAGCCGCTTCCCGGAGGTGAATCTGGTCAGCCTGCACAGCGGCCTGAACGAAGGCGAGCGGCTGCATAACTGGCAGCAGGCGCAAGCCGGTGCGGCGCAGATCGTGCTCGGCACGCGTTTGTCGGTATTTGCCGAACTGCCTGGGCTGGCATTGATTATTGTGGATGAGGAGCACGACAGTTCGTTCAAGCAGCAGGACGGCTTGCGCTATTCGGCGCGCGATGTGGCGATCTTCCGCGCCAATCAGCGCGGCGTGCCGATTGTGCTGGGTTCGGCGACGCCGTCGCTGGAGAGTTATCAAAACGCGTGGAGCGGGCGCTACCGGATGCTTAAATTGACCGGGCGCGCGCTGGCCGAGGCGCGCCTGCCTGCGGTGCGCTGTATCAACATCAACCAGACCGTGATGCACCACGGCATCAGCGAAAATCTGTTGCGCGAGATCGGGCAGCGCATCGCGCGCCGCGAACAAAGCCTGCTGTTCATCAACCGGCGCGGTTATGCGCCGGTGCTGATGTGTACCGGCTGCGGCTGGTTGTCCGGCTGCAAGCATTGCGCGGGCAAGATGGTGCTGCATCTCAACGACAAGCGGCTGCGTTGCCATCACTGCGGCTATCAGTTGCGTGTGCCGTCTGCCTGCCCGAGTTGCGGCAATGCCGACCTGCATCCGCTCGGCAGCGGTACGCAGCGCGTGGAAAGCGTGTTGCAGGAACGTTTTCCGGACGCGCGCATCCTGCGCGTGGACCGCGACAGCACGCGCAACAAGCGCGCCTGGCAAGCCATGCGCGAGCGGATCCACGCCAACGAAGTGGATATTCTGGTCGGCACACAGATGCTGGCGAAAGGCCACGATTTTCCCGAGCTGACCCTGGTCGGGGTGCTCAGCCCGGACAGCGCGCTGTACAGCAGCGATTTCCGTGCGGCGGAAAAGCTGTTCGCGCAACTGGTGCAGGTGGCGGGGCGCGCCGGGCGCGCCGACAAACCCGGCGAGGTGCTGATCCAGACCGCTTTTTCCGATCATCCGCTGTTCCGCGCGTTGCAGAACCATGATTTCGAGGGATGGGCGGCGGCGCAGCTTGCCGAACGGCAGATGGCGGGCTTTCCGCCGTTCGTCTATCAGGCGATGTTGCGCGCCGAGGGCAAGGAAGAGGCCGGGGTTTACGCGTTCCTCAACCGGGCCCGCGCCACCGCAGTGGAATTGCGCCACACCGTGGAGGTTTTCGGCGTGGTGCCCGCCGCGCTGCCGCGCCGCGCCAACCACATCCGTGCGCAACTTCTGGTGCAAGGCGCGAAGCGCAGGGAGTTGCAGCAATTTCTGCGCGCCTGGCAACCGTTGCTGGACGCGTTGCCCGCGCAAAAGCTGCGCTGGTCGCTGGATGTCGATCCGCTGGAATTTTAGAAACTTTCGCCGCGCAAGAAACTACCCTAAAGAACTAGTTCTTTTTCTTTCTCGGTTTATCCTTTAGGAGTATTGGAGCATTACGCGTGTCAGCTTAGTCTGGCAACGCGTGCGGCTTTCGACACTAAGTGGCACGATAATAATAATATTGATGGCCATGCATGGGGAGAGAATGCTTTGTCGGTGTCGGTCAATTCCATGCTGTGTTTGCACAGCATGGTTCAGGCATTGCGCCGGAATTTGATCTATATCAAAAAGTATCCGGTTACCATCCCATAGAGTGGCATTTCGTTAAAACCAGGTTTGTCAAAACTGGGACTATTTAGTTAAGCCGAAAATAAAAAAGGGAAGATTATGCATAAGCACATAGTTCGTTTGTTGACGCTGATTGCGGTCGTTGCGGTGGTTGCTTTTTCCGCAAAGTTTTTAGCCAGGCAAGATACGTTTTTCCAGTACGGTCATTATCGCGGCGCTTCGGTAGCACAGATCGCCGAGAAACTTCCGCAGCACCAGGGTTCTGCAGCCTGTGAAAGATGCCATAAGGAAATTTACACCGAATGGTCGTCCGGCATGCACCAGAAAGCCCATCAGGATAACAAGGTGGTGGGTGTGGTCGTTAAATCGGGCGTCAATTGCGAGGTCTGCCACAACGGCCCCGCCGGCAATCACCCGTCCAAGGAGCCCATGAAGCTCTCTACCGAGGATCAGGTGACCACCATCACCCATCTCAAACATGAAACGCATCCCGTCAATGTACCCGGCAGGAATCTGATGCGCGAACCGGAAGACATGCGGTTGCTGTGTACCAACTGCCATGAAAAAATGAGCGGGCGCCCATTGCGGGGCAAGGATGAGGGCGGCGTGCCGCAGGTTGTGATCGAGGGTCATGGCGGTAATGCGCAATGCACCACTTGCCATAATCCGCACTCGCCCAAGATCAATTTTGCCGCCGTTCCGAGATCTCCCGTGGATCCAAAAACCGGCAAGGCTATTCCTGCAAGTGCGGCAACACCAGGGGATGCCGCCGCAGGCAAGGCGACAGCGGCCATGTGCGCAGCATGCCATGGCGAGACCGGGGTTAGCGCCAATCCGATGTGGCCGAGCCTGGCCGGTCAGCAGGCGGGTTATCTCGCCAGTTCGATCAAGGCATTCAAGGATGGGACACGCAAAAACGACTTGATGAGCCCCATGGCGGCTGCAGTGAGCGATGCGGATGTGCAGAACGTGGCGGCTTATTTTGCCAAAGCCAGTTGCAGTTCGGCCGGCGGCGACAAGGCCAAGGCCGAGCTGGGCAAAGCCAAGGCGGCGGCAGCAGGTTGCGCGGCGTGTCATAGTTCCGGTGGCCTGCGCACTCCCGGCAAGGAAGGCGTCAGCGGTGCGGACGCATGGCCGAATCTGGCCGGGCAGCATGCCGATTATCTGGCCATCGCGCTCAAGTCGTTCCAGGACGGTAGCCGCAGTCACGCGGTCATGACCAGCGTGGCGAAAACGCTGAGCGCTTCCGATATCGACAACTTGGCGGCTTACTACGCCGGCGTGAGCTGCAAATGAACAAGATACCTAGCGAGGAAAAAATGACTACTCAGGATACAAAAATAGAAAAGGAAGCGGGCGATTTGTCACGCCGCAACTTCTTGGGTTTATTGGGGAAAGGCGCGGCGTGCGCGGGCGCGCTGGCTGGCGCAGGCGGTGCGCTGGCCTCGGCTGGCGGCGCCGCCAACCCGCTTGGGGGCGTCGGACCGGCATTTCAACAAGATGATGCGCAATATGCCGAGGCGGTAAAAAATCCGCCCAAGATACCCAACTACAACTGGACCCAGCACAAATGGGCATTTGGTGTCGATGCCGACCGTTGTATCGGCTGTTTGCGCTGCGTGGAAGCCTGCAAGATGGAAAACAGCGTGCAGATGGACAGAAATCATACCCGCACCTGGGTCGAGCGCTACGCATACGTTGAGGGCTCGCATCACACATATGTAGATAGCATCCATGATATTAAAAACGTGGTGCCCGGCACTGCGGAGACCCGGTTCAAGTTCGACAACCGCTACAAGGACGACCTATACGAGGGCAAGAAGGTTGAACGGGTGTTCTTCGTGGCCAAGCTGTGCAACCAGTGCGAGAAGCCGTCGTGCGTCCAGGTCTGCCCGACGGGTGCCACCTACAAGGCGGTGGACGGCCCGGTGCTGATCGATACCAAATATTGCATCGGCTGCCAGTATTGCGTCCAGGCCTGCCCTTACGGCGCGCGCAGTTTGAATCATGCAAGAGGCACCGCCGAGAAGTGCAACTGGTGCTACCACCGCATCACCAAGGGGTTGCAGCCTGCCTGCGTCGAAGTATGCCCGACCGGTACGCGCATATTTGGCGATCGCATGGATCCGGAAAGTCCGGTCAGTCAGTTTATTGCCAAGAACAAGGTAAACGTGCTGCAGCCGGCGATGGGTAATTACCCAAATGTGTTTTACAAAGGGTTAGATAAGGAGGTTTTTTAAAATGGAAAAAGATGTCTTTTATCACGTAGCCCCGTTTACCGGTTTCACGTTTCCGAACGAAACCGAGGTGCCGTGGAGCGAACTCATTGTAATTTACCCCTACATCACCGGGCTGGTTGCTGGCGCGTTTGTGATTTCCAGCCTGCACCATGTGTTCGGCATGGAGCGCTTCGCGCCGATATCGAGGTTTGCCTTGCTGACGTCGCTGTGCTTCATGTTTTTCGCGCCGACACCGCTGCTGTTCCATCTGGGGCAGCCGCTGCGGGCGTTGAATGCGGTTATCACGCCGCACTGGACCTCGGCGATGGCGGCGTTCGGCTATGTCGCCGGGTTTTACATCTGCTTGCTGCTGCTGGAGGTCTGGTTTTCGTTTCGCGCCGATATTGTCAAAATGTCGCAGACCAGAACCGGCATCATGCAAAAGGTGTACAAGGCGCTGACGCTGGGGTCGGATGATGTTTCCAAGCGTGCGCTGGATACGGATCACACGATTGCGCGCAGGCTGGCGATGATCGGGATACCGGGCGCATGCGGTTTGCACGGCTATGTCGGGTTCCTGTTCGGTTCGCTGAAAACACGCGAATGGTGGTCGTCCGACCTGATGCCCATCATTTTCCTGTTATCCGCCATCGGCTCAGGCGTCGGGCTGCTGATCGTGATCTACGTGATCACCTCGTGGTGGCGCAAGAAGCCTACCGATGAGGGCGCGATGCAAGGCCTGCTGTACGTGTTGTGGTCGGGCGTCGTTATCGTGATGGTGATCGAAGCACTGGAAATGGTGCAGATGATTTACAAGGCGCGCGAGGGGGTCGAGGGGGTGTTTGCCCTGATTGAAGGCCCGATTCATGTCGGCATGACGTTGCAATGGGGCGGATCGCTTCTGGCGCTGTTGATAACATCGGCAATGATGCTGAAAACTCCGAAAGGGAAAACGCTGGTCTTCTGGCTATTCATCAGCGGGTTGTCCATGATGATCGGGGTGCTGGCAATGCGCTGGAACGTGGTAATTGGCGGGCAGGAATTGTCCAAGACCATGAGAGGTTTGATGACCTTCCATCCCGAGGCATACGGGCGCGAAAGCCTGATAACCGTCGCCACGCTGTTTACTGCGCCGTTTGTCACGCTTTATCTGGCACAGAAGCTGTTGCCGACGGTTTGGGAAGAAGAGCCGATCGAGCCAGAAGAAAGGGTATTCGATATCCACAAGGCTATTTGATCCATACAAAATACCCTGCAAGGTATCCCTCAAAATCCCGCCGCAATGGCGGGATTTTTTTTCTGAAAAGGGTCTTGCGAGTGGATGGTCTCGCGATGGCCTGGGTGCGATTCAAATTGATCCCAGATAGTTCATTAGCTCTTGAGGCATTGCAAAATCAATGGGTTGTAGGTCGGTTTTTAACCCGACCTGTCGGGCTGAAGCCCGACCTACGTCCAAACGAACTATCTGGGTTGATGTGAAAATATCCCAGATAGTTTAGTGAAACAACACAAATCAAACCCAAACCCAAACCCAAACCCCCTCCAACTCCCCCTTGTCAGGGGGAGAGCCTAGACTCCTCCCCTGACAAGCATGTCCTGAGCTTCTCGAAGGGGGGAGGCCGGGATAACCAGCGACTTGGCCATCGTTATTTGATGGCCTAGTCGAATGGCTAGTTGTTTCACCAGGGGTTAGGTTTTTTAGGAGCATAAATGACAGACTGCATCTTTTGTAAAATTGCACGCGGCGAAATTCCCTGCCGCAAAGTGTACGAGGACGATGAGGTGTTGGC
>JAUYJO010000148.1 GCA_030700315.1 Gallionella sp. | reverse complement strand
GCCAACCAACACACCGCTTGCCTTCCCGACGCTGACCGCAATCATCCCAACAGTCACAGCTTTTCCGGTTAATCCGCCCTCCACCGGCGGCGGCACGTCATATCAAGCGGATTACGCCTGTGATATCATCAACAGGAAACCTAAGGATAATACTGAATATAACAAAGGCGCGAAATTTGACATCAAGTGGACCATTGTCAACACTGGCAAAAAGACATGGGATGCTGGTTACGATGTGAAATATTACAGCGGCCCAAAAATGACAAACCTCACAGTCGTTGAGATTCCCAAGGAAATGAAGCCCAAAGCAACATACGAAATCAATCTGGATGCAGTTGTGCCGGATGAAAAAGGTTTCCAGGTGATGACCTGGACAGTGCAAGGACAGCTTTGCTATCCGTATGTGGCTATCATTGTGAAATAAGGGATTTGGGGAGAATAAATGATTCGGCGAAATTTCAGGGCGCTTGTGGTTTTGGTCGTCACAGGGATCATGCTGGCATGCGTGCCAACCCTTGCGCCTGCCTCTGCGCCGATGCCCACATTTGACCCGAATTCGATCAACACCGTGATCGCCCAAACCGCTGGAGCGGCGGCGACCCAAACTGCGCTCAAGTTGCCGGCCACGCTCACCTTCACGGCCACTCCTTTGCCGGCGCATACACCTACCGAAACGCCCACACCGACCTTCATCTTTCTCCTCCCTACCGTTACTGTTCTCCCTACAATGGTTAAGCCGGGCAGTTCAAGCGCGCAGTATGAATGTCAGATCATTTTACAAAATCCAAAAAATGACAGCGTGTTCTCGCCAGGCGCTGTATTTGACATGACCTGGCAGGTGGCGAACATAGGCAAAAATGCCTGGTTTTCATCAGACACGGATTACCGTTATTCGAGCGGCGACAGAATTCATAAAGCTTCCATCTATGATTTGCCGTCCTCGGTATTGCCTGGCGGCACCATTGATCTGACAGTCAAGATGAAAGCCCCTGCCGAGCCGGGAACTTATAAGACAGAGTGGAGAATAAGTGTAGGGAAAAACTGGTTCTGTCCCCTCAAGCTGACCATCATCGTAAATTAGAAAAGTTCTCCGAGCTAAACTCGGAGAACTTTTCTAATAACTAGTACCTTGACAATATAAAGGTAAATAGTGTTATCCTTGGTGGATGAAAAAACAAAAGATAAAACTCACGCAAGCAGAAAGGCACAGGTTAGAAAGCCTCATCCG
>JAUYJO010000147.1 GCA_030700315.1 Gallionella sp. | reverse complement strand
CCCAAACACGCCTCTTCCCGCGCCGACAGTTGCTCTAACAGCGACGGAAATTCCCCCCACGCCCGCGCCACAGGTCACGATTACCTCGGTAAAAGGGAATCTTTACATCCGCCGCGGACCGGGTTTGGAATATAACCCAATTGCAGTTCTCAATAAAGATACAAGCGCCGAAGTGATCGCGAGTGACGTGCTCTCAAATTGGGTACAGGTGCTCATCCCAAATTCCGAAAAAACAGGCTGGGTTTCCATTCAAACGGGGTATTCTAATATTGATGGTGACTTAAGTATTTTGCCTGATTTCACCTTTACAGATTGGCCTGCGCCTGCTTACGTTAAAAATTGTACCGAGCATGATATGTTCATTACACCCGGTGATATTTACCTGCCCAATTTACGTACCAATGCCGAATATAAAAACGAAGTCCAAGTCAACCCCGGCAATTACTCCGCATTTGACTTGTTCCTCCCCGGTGAGCCTGAAGCTCAAAAGTTTGAAATCCGCGAAGGTGTGACAGCGCACATTACCATCAATGGCCTGGGCGTAACACATAAGTGTCCGTAGGGGCGAGGCGCGGTCTCCGCGAGAGGGATGCCAATTTATCTGCTCTTACGATACAATCATGTTGATGTTTTGCTAATTGCCAGAGCGGATGAAATGCTCGGGAAAACAGAGTCAGGGTTCCGTTAAGTTTGAGGCGTTTGTCGAATCGCAATCCCCATATCGTTGCTGGATTGCTTCGGGCAAGAACGAGTGCGCCCTCGCAAATCCAAAATTTGCATAACCCATTGGAGGATTTCATGTCTGAAAAATTGAATCAACTAAACGAAATACTTGGCGAGGTTTCCGATTTGAATCATGCCGGGAGCGTGCTGGGTTGGGACGAGCAGGTCAACATGCCGCCCGGTGGAAGTGATGCCCGTGGTCGGCAGCTTGCCACGCTGGGGAAGATCGCCCATGAAAAAGCCACTTCTCAGGAAGTTGGCAAGCTGCTCGATGAACTCAAGCATGAATTTGCGGGCTCCGATTCAGACGAAGCGGCGCTCGTCCGTGTAGCGGCGCGCAATTATGATAAGACCATGCGTGTGCCTGCCTCGTTTGTGGCAGAGCAGGCGATAGCGGCCTCGAAGGCCTTCGAAGCCTGGGTGGAGGCAAAATCCAAGTCTGATTTTTCCATCTTCCGCCCTCATCTTGAAAAAGTGGTGGACCTGGTAAAGAAATATGTTTCGTTCTTCCCACCCTCCGATCATCCTTATGATATTTTGCTGGATGATTTCGAGCCTGGTTTGAAAACTGCTGAAGTGCAGGAGATATTTGGTAACCTGCGGCCGAAACAGGTTGAACTTATTAATGCGATTAAATCAGCCAGGCAGGTAGGTGACGATTTCCTGCACAAAAAATATAACGAAAAGAAATTATGGGATTTTAGTGAAAAGATCATTGCCAAATTCGGTTATGATTTCAGCCGCGGCAGACAGGACAAAGCACCGCATCCATTTGAAACTTCTTTCAGTGTGAACGATGTCCGCATTACAAACCGCTTTGAAGCAGGCAGCCCAATCGCGACCATTTTCAGCGCCATGCACGAATCTGGTCATGCCATGTATGAGCAGGGCATCAATCCCGCCTACGAGCGCACGCCTCTCGAAAACGGCACATCTCTTGCAGTGCATGAATCACAGTCCCGCATGTGGGAAAATCTTGTTGGCCGCTCGCTTCCATTTTGTGAGCATTTCTTCCCCGAATTGAAAAAAGCCTTTCCCTCGCAGCTGGATGGCGTCACGGCGAAATCATTTTACAAAGGCATCAATAAAGTCGAGCCTTCCTTGATCCGCGTGAATGCAGATGAAGCGACCTATAACCTGCACATCATGCTGCGCCTGGAAATTGAAATTGGCATGGCAGATGGGGGTATTGCCGTCAAAGACCTGCCTGAAATCTGGAACACAAAAATGCAGGAGTATCTCGGTGTTACACCGCCTAATGATGCAAAAGGTGTTTTGCAGGATGTCCACTGGTCGGGCGGCATGGTCGGTTACTTCTCCACGTACGCGCTTGGCAATATCATCTCGGCGCAATTATGGGAGGCGATCAATCAAGATATCCGCGACCTGGATGACCAGATCCGCAAAGGCAGTTTCGATCAACTTCTCGGCTGGCTGCGCGAAAAGATTCACATTCATGGCCACAAGTATGATCCGCAGGACCTGGTGCAAAAAGTCACTGGCGAAAGAATCGACTCCGCCGCTTATGTCCGTTATCTGACAAGGAAATATAGCGATATTTACGGACTTTAAATTGGATGAGCCCAAAGAGACGCCTTTCCAGGAAGGGCGTCTCGCCTATTAACTATGAAACATAAAACAATTATCGTCGCCTCGTTTCTTGGACTTTTATCTGCCTGCTCGCAAACAGCAAAGTCTACGCCCACGCCTTACCCTCCCAATTACCTCTCGACAGTGGTTGCTCTTACGGGTCAAGCCGCATTTGCCACGGCGGATGCATTAGCCCCGTCTGCAATGCCGTCTGAAACCGCTGTTTCAACAGAACTCCCCATCCCATTAACTGAGCTTCCTAGCCCGACGCCTACATTTGCGGCGGGCTTCTCGGATTTTGCGCAAATCCGTTTTATGAGCCCGGGGCCTGCCTCCAGTGTAATCTCCCCGATCAACATACAGGTAATGCTCGTCTCCGGTGAAAGCGAGATCGTGCAAGTTGATTTACTGGGTGAAGATGGCCGTGTCTTGCAGCGTGAGTTTGAACGGGTAACCCGAAACCTAAAAGGCATCTTCCGCCGGTTTGACCTGAAATTTGAAATTCGCGCCGTTGCCGAAGCAGGCTATATCCGCATCAGCAGTAAAGATGATTTTGGGCGTATTCAGGCTTTGAACACCATGCCTGTGCTTTTATATTCCATTGGCTCTGCTCAAATCAACCCGCCCGGAAATATGATCTATGAAAGAGTAATGGTTGAAGGGCTTAAAGAGAAAGCCAATTTTTATGCAGGCGAGGTCAGCCTTAAAGGACGCATCTGGCCTTTCAATGACCAGCCCATGTTTGTTGAATTAATTACTTCGGATGGAAAACCAGGTGTCGCGCGTATGTTGACATTTGATGGAATTGAAACTCAATCCTTTGAAACAACTCTTCCATATAAAGTGACCGAACCAACCACTGCCCGCCTGACCTTTCGGCAGGACAATCCGCTCTTAAGCGTCACTGACCCGGAGCTTGAAAAATATATTTATGTCTATAGTATTGAAGTTGCTCTGAATCCATAACCCGGCTTGCTAAAATAAAACGCAATGGTATAATTTGCATGCTGTTCCCCCTTACGAGGGCGATTCCACAAGGGACATTGCGGGGTGTGGCTCAGACCGGTAGAGCGCACGGTTCGGGTCCGTGAGGTCGGAGGTTCAAATCCTCTCACCCCGACAGTAGACTTCACGGGTGCCAAAATTAGGCATCCGTGAAGTCTAAAATGAGCAAAAAATTGAATCGAGGTCACACTGTAGACCTCACGTCTCAACTCCTCTTTGGGAATAAAAAAAACGATAATGTCATACTCGGCATTCAATCGGGTAATTATCGGAATTCATTCCTAAGAGGAGTCTTCATGTCTAAGAAAAGTGTTACATTATCTCAAGCTTGCGAAGGGATGATTCGTTATAAGCAGGCAACCGGCAAATCGGAAAACACGATTGCTGATTATCGCGTCACCTTCAAAAAGTTGTTCTACTACTTTGAATCTGAACCACAAATTGGTGCCATCACAAGAGGGGAAATGATAGAGTTTTTCGCCTGGCTTCAGGAAGATTATCTCGCAGAACCGGATGGTGTTGCACCGCGCGGGAAATTCAAACTCTCCGCAAAAACCGTGTTGAA
>JAUYJO010000144.1 GCA_030700315.1 Gallionella sp. | reverse complement strand
CAGAGATAACAACAAAAACAAAAGCAACATCAAGAACAGAGGCAAAAGTAAAACCGGGGCAGCGCCGTCCAGCTGCAAGTGAAGTCGAATGTGCAGCTTAAACTTGATGCATTATTGTCTTGACTCAAGGATCCACTTTATGCAATGCCTCAAGATCTAATGGATTATCTGGGATAAACACGATTTAAAACTATCCGCTTATGTTGCGTTTCCTTATTCTCTTCGTTGTCATCCTGGTTACGCTGTTCGCGGCCGAGTTGACGTCGCCCGTGCAAAATGCCGTCGTGCTGCCTTGGACTGAAGCGCTGGCGCGCATTAGTGCCGGCTTGATTACACTGTTCGATTCGCACGTTGTCGCGACCGGCAAAATTCTGCAAAACACCACCAATGGTTTTGCGGTATCCATTGAGGCGGGATGCAACGGCATCGAGGCGGCCATTGTTCTCATTGCCGCCATGCTCGCTTTTCCAGCGACCTGGAAGCACCGCGCGATCGGGGTTCTCGCCGGGCTGTTTGCGGTGCAGACGTTGAATATCGTGCGTGTGATCAGCTTGTTCTATCTCGGCCAGTGGAGCATGGCGGCCTTCGAGTGGGCGCACCTCTATTTGTGGCAGGCGCTCATCATGCTCGATGTGCTGATTGTCTGGCTGGTCTGGATTCGCATGTTGCCGCCTCCCCCCCTTGTTCCATCTTCTCCGCCCTTGGAAAAAACTGAAACGCAGCAAGCGATAGCATCATGACGGTGGGAACACCTTCGCTCGGAAAGTTTGTTCTGCGCACCATTCTGTGGTTGCCGCTTTGTTTTGCGGCGTGGTATTACAGCGCAAAATTTCACGCATTCGCCGCCGGAAAACTGTCTCTTCTGCTGGTGGATCAGTTCAAATCCGGCATCGTATCGGCGCTGGAACATCCGGGATTCGATCTGGTATTTGTGACCACCCTCGAGGTGCGGCACGAGCCGGGACAGACCGCCTTGCTGGTGCCGGAAGTGAATCCCCTGCTGTACACCTACGGGCTGGCGTTTTTCCTTGCGCTGATGCTGGCCTCACGCGCCAAGTGGTGGAAAATTCTGTTCGGTGTCGTTGTTCTTCTGCCCTTTCAGAGCTGGGGTATCGCTTTCGATTTCCTGGTGCAAGTCGGCGTAAAACTCGGGCCTGATGTTGCCGCGCAGGCCGGTTTGCTCGGCTGGCGCGCAGAAGTTATCGCGCTGGGTTATCAGGTCGGCAATCTCATTTTCCCCACGCTCATTCCCGTTGTATTGTGGGCACTCTTTAGCCGGTCGTTCATCGAGGGCGTGCTGCGTAACAGACCCGCAATACCCTGACCAATCTTCGCTGACCAAGGTGTCGAAGGCGCGCTTTTGCGCGCCTGGTTTTGTACGTCTGGCATGACGTAATTAGCAGCTATGCGCTATGTGCGAGACCGCACAGAGCGGTTTGCTTGATCTTGGGTATAAAGCGGCAATTACGCCACTACTCGAGGATAATGTCATGAACGATCAGGCCGCCATCAGCATTCAACCCCAGCACGTTATGCCCCGCATTGCCGAAGCAAGCTTCTGGATCGGTCGAAGTTGTCGTGGCTTGCTGGCGGGCGTGGGGTTCGCTTCCTTTCTTTTGGCTTCGGCTCCGGCACTGGCCGCAGTAGCTCCCTCATTGGGTACTGCGGCGGGTTACACGATCCTGGGTACAAACTCCAGCCCGACTGTGGCGACAGTAACCTGCTCCGATACGGGGCCAGGCACCTTCATCACCGGAGATGTGGGTTCCACCTTTACCTCGATTACTCCAGGCGCATGTACGATTAATGGGACGATTACCGCGCCGGTTCCAGCTCAGGTTGTAACTGACTTCAACAACGCCTACAGCGCGCTCGATACCCTGAACCCGGCGTGCGACGGTGTCATACCGATCGTCAATGCCACGCTCGCGCCCGGTGTCTACTGCTCCGCAGCAGGAACCACGATAGGCGCTGGCGTCATTTTGACACTCAACGGAACCGCGAGCGATATCTGGGTTTTCAAGATCGGAACCGGCGGGGCTGGCGCCCTCACGGGCACCGGCTTCACGGTAGCCATGGCCGGCACCGCGCAGCCGTACAACGTATATTGGTGGACAAAAGATGCAGCGACTTTGACAGATTCGATCTTCAAGGGAACCATCCTCTCGGGTGCCGCCATCACTACGACCAGAGGAAGCTTCAGCGGGCGAGCTATGGCGACGACCGACGTATCGGTGACTGACGCAGCGCCAATGGAATTCGCGTTGGCCGATCTGGCGATCACCAAGACCGACGGCGTTGCCAGCGTCAATGCCGGGGGCAGCACCACCTACACCATCACGGCCACCAACAACGGCCCGTCGAGCGTCACCGCAGCGATTCTGAGCGATGTGGCGGCGCTCGGCCTGAGCAAGACCTTAGTGGCATGCTCGGGCACGCCGGGGCAGTGCGTGACTGCGCCCACTGTGGCGGAACTGGAAAGCGGCACGTTCGCCTTGCCGGCACTGGCCAGCGGCCAAACCTACCAGATCACCGTCGCGGCCAACGTCACGGCGCTCGGTGGCAGCGTGAGCAACATCGCCACGGTAGCGGTACCTGCGGGCACCACCGATTCCAGCACGGCTAACAACAGCGCCACCGACACCGACGCGGTCAACCCGCCCGCCTGCCCGAGCATCACCCTCACGCCGCCACCGCTTCCGGAAGGCACGCAAGGTGTTGCCTACAGCCGCACCATCACCGCCAGCGGCGGCACCGGACCGTACATCTTCAGCCTGACCACCGGAGCGCTTCCGACCGGATTAACACTCAGCAGCGGCGGCATCATATCGGGAACGCCGACCGCGACCGGCACCACCACGACCACGGTCACCGCCATCGACAGGAACAGCTGCACCGGCGTGCAGGCTTACACTACAATCATCAACCCGCCCCCTTGCCCGAGCATCACCCTCACGCCGCCGCCGCTCCCGGAAAGCACGCAAGGCGTCGCCTACAGCCGCACCATCATCGCCAGCGGCGGCACCGGGCCGTACACCTTCAGCCTGACCGCCGGAGCGCTACCCGACGGCATGTCGTTGAGCGGCGGCGGCCTCATCTCGGGAACCCCGACCACGGCGGGCACCACCACGTCCACGGTCACCGCCACCGACGCGAACAATTGCACGGGGCTGCAGGCTTACACCAAAGTCGTCAACCCGCCCCCCTGCCCGAGCATCACCCTCACGCCGCCGCCGATTCCGGAAAGCACGCAAGGCGTCGCCTACAGCCGCACCATCACCGCCAGCGGCGGCACCGGGCCGTACACCTTCAGCCTGACCGCCGGATCGCTGCCGGACGGAATGTCGCTGAGCGGCGGCGGCCTCATCTCGGGAACCCCGACCACGGCGGATACCACCACGTCCACGGTCACCGCCACCGACGCGAACGGCTGCACGGGATTGCAGGCTTACACCAAAATCATCAACCCGCCCGCCTGCCCGAGTATCACCCTCACGCCGCCGCCTCTTCTGTCGGGAGTAGTGGGTGTTGCCTATAGTAAAGCCCTCATCAGCAGCGGCGGAGTTGGAGCCTCCACATTCAGGTTGACCGCCGGGTCGCTTCCGGATGGATTAACACTCAGCAGCGGTGGAATAATTTCGGGAGTGCCGACTGCGGTGGGGGCATACACCTTCACAGTCACGATCACGGATGCAAACGGCTGCGCGGGGTTGCAGGCCTACATGGTGGCGATTGCTGCTCCCGTCGCCGCCACAGTCTCGTCCATCCCCACGCTTTCCGAGTGGGCGATGCTCATGCTTGCCGTATTCTTGGGCATCAGCGGTTTTGCGGCGATGCGCAGGCAGAGATTGCAACGATAGGTGTAACCAATCCGGGGGCGCGCAAGCGCCCCTTCTTGTTTGTGTACGTGGTATGGCGTTCTCATCAGCTTCAGCGGCAAAGAGAAGCCGCTGGGATACCAGATCAATGCTGCGCTCCTTACGTAGCGACAATCTCAAGCCGCACATACAACCTCATCGGTACAGACCCGCTGGCCCAATCTCCGCTGGCGCAAGCTCCATTGCCTGAACACATATGCCATCGGGAATGTACGACAGCGCACAGACGATCCCGCACTCGCGCCCTATTATCAACACTGTCGAGAATGAAAGGTGCCAACTAAAAGCCGGGCGCAAATAAATTAAAGCCCCTCTTACTTTTAGTTTTTACCACGGTTAAGAAAGTGCAAATCGTTGTAATCGCAAGTCGGTGTTCATTGCAACGATTGTGTTCGATGTTTAACTCAATGGATGGAAAAAATGATGAATAAATTTAGCCGCCTCAAATCGTATCAAATGGGCAAAATCGGCGTGGCCGTTGCTGCTGCGATCTTCATGGCGGGTTGCGCGAGCACGCCGTCTGTTCCGGCGCCCACTGAGCAAATGGCTGTCTCCAGGGCTGCGGTGAATAATGCGAGCAGCGCCGGTGGCAATGAATTTGCGCCGATACAGCTCAAGTCCGCGATGGAGAAAATGGATGCTGCCGAACGGGCCATGGGAGAGAAGAATTATGCACGTGCCCGGCTGTTGGCCGAAGAAGCATTGGTCGACGCCAGGCTAGCGGAAACGACAGCGCGTTCGGTCAAGGCGCAGAAAGCTGCGGAGGCATTGCAGGAAGACAATCGTGTTCTGCGCAAAGAAATTGACCGTAAAGCCCAATAATCAACAATGGAGTTCATCATGCAAACAAAACAATACTTTCCCCTGGCGCTGATTGCCGTCGCGATTCTGTCCGGTTGTGGTTCCTCGTCACCGCCGCAAAATGCGGCTCTCACCGCGGCGCATAGCAGCTACAACAGCGCACGCTCCAACCCCGATGTCACGAGTTTGGCTGCGCTCGAATTAAAAGAAGCCGGAGATACTTTGATCAAGGCGGATGATGCCTTCAGCAAAGGCCAAGGCGCCGATGCCGTCAATCACTTGTCCTACATGGCCAACCAGCAAGTGGGCATCGCGCAGGAAACCGCCAAGCGGAAGACGGCCGAATTAGCGGTTGCCAACGCCAGCGCAAAACGCACTGAAGTTCGCCTTGAGGCAAGAACGGCTGAAGTCGATGCGGCCAAACGTAAAGCATTGATCGCAAAGGAAAAAGCCGAGTGGCAAACCGCGGACCTGGCGGCTGCCGATGCCGAATTGGCCGCCGCCGATGCCAATGCGCAACGTGATCGCACCCGCCTTGAGGCGAAAACGGCTGAAATTGATGCGGCCAAACAGCGGGCGGAGATCGCGCAGCAAACCGCCGATCAGCAGGCTGCCGCATTGGCGGATGCCAGAGCCAACGCGGAGCGTGACCAGGCGCTCATTGCCCAGCAGGAATTGCAGCTCAAGGAATTGAATGCCAAAAAAACGGAACGCGGCCTGGTCGTTACACTGGGCGACGTGTTGTTCAATACCAACAAGGCGCAGCTCAAATCGGGCGGAATCCGCAACGTGCAGAAGCTGGCCGATTTCCTCAAACAATACCCGAAACACGTCGTATTGGTTGAAGGCCACACCGACAGCACCGGCAGTGACAGCCTTAATCAGGAACTCTCTGATCGTCGCGCCAATGCCGTTCGGACAGCCTTGATCGACAAGGGGATCGGCGGCGACCGTGTCACTACGCGCGGCTATGGCGAGGCCTATCCAATCGCCGGCAACGACACCTCTGCGGGCCGCCAATTGAACAGGCGTGTGGAGATTATTCTCTCCGATAGCAATGGCAACATTGCGCCACGATAAGCTCATAGAGTTGCTTGGGCTTGGACTGTAATTCAGATTCCTGGACTGTAATTCAGATTAAAGGCTGGCAGAAAATTTATCAGCCTTCCTTATAGAGGAGCAATAAAAATGCTTGAAACTATTGCGATAGTCTTGCTTATTCTCTGGGTGCTTGGCTTGGTATCCTCGTACACCATAGGCGGGTTCATTCACGTTTTGCTGGTTATCGCGATCGTGGTGATATTGATGCGCGTCATTGGCGGCCGGAGGCTGTAGCGGCTTTATTAGCAACAACTCAGGTCGAAGTTGTATGCTCGAAAATGGCCACAACGCCAGTCCCTTCCCCCTGGAAGGGGGAAGGTTAGGATGGGGGTGGAATCATCGAAAGGTATCTTTTACTCCACCTTTCTACCCCCATCCCAGCCTTCCCCCTGCAAGGGTGAAGGAGGAAAGCCGCTGTGTCTGAGTATCACCTTTAGTAAAACTAACAACGGAGAAAATCATGCAAAAATCAGCATATGAAGTTAGCAAAGAGCAATTGATCGAGGATTTCAAGGTGGCAGTAGTCGATGCCGAAGCCTTGCTGAAAGCCACGGCCAACCAGGGCGGCGAGAAGCTGATCGAGGTGCGGGCCAAGGCGGAGGAATCCCTCAAGGTTGCCAAAGCACGGATGGCGGATGCGCAAGCGGAGCTGCTGGTCAAAACCAAAGCGGCAGCCAAGGCGACCGATGTTTATGTGCATGAAAACCCGTGGCAGGCTATCGGCGTCGCCGCAGGTGTTGGCGTGGTGATCGGCTTGCTTATCGGTCGTCGCTAGTCACGACATCATGGCCGAAAAAATATCCGGCGAAAGCAAGGGGCTGTTCAATTCGTTGAGCACGTTCGCCGCGACTCTGGTTGCCATCGCGCAGACCCGCCTCGAACTGCTATCCGCAGACTTGGAAGAAGATCGGGCGCATTACTTGTCGTTGCTGACGCTGGTGCTGGTCGCATTATTTTGCCTCGGGGTCGGTGTGGTGCTGGCAGCGATTCTGCTCGTGGTCGTATTCTGGGATACGCAGCGTATCCTGGTGCTGGGGTTGCTTGCCGGATTGTTTTTGACAGGCGGTATCGGGGCAGGCTGGTTCGCCATGCACAAGGCAAAAACAAGGCCGAAAATATTCGCGGCGAGCCTGCTGGAATTATTCAAAGACCGGCAGCACCTCGTTTCACGGCCATAAGATCATGAACGAAAAATTGATCCGTCTGGCTGAACGGCGCAAACGTCTGGTTGCGCGGGCTGCGGCTCAACGAATGGCGCTGGCGCAAAGCATCGGGCCGTGGCGTCTGCCCTTGGCGCGGGTCGACCAAGGGCTGGCTGCGCTGCGCTATGTCAGAAACCACCCCGCATGGATAGCCGGCGGTGTCTTGCTTGCGGCATGGCGACTTGGCCGCACCGGGAAATGGCTGCAATTAGGCTGGGTAGCGTGGCAGATGAGACATAAACTGCGCGGCAGGTAGCCTGGAAATTTGCAACGACTCGGGTCGAAAAAACTTCCCCACCTGATACCAACGCCAGATACCAGCGTCCGACCACTCCTGCGCGCCGGGCGCTTCGCTTCCCCCTTTGCAAAAGGGGGAGAGCTTGCGAGGGGGGCGAGGGGGATTTGAAGCGCGCCGCTGTCTCGTCACCTGCTGTTAATCCCCCCTACCCCCCTTTTTAAAAGGGGGGAATCATTCCGCCCAGCCCCTTTTTCAAAGGGGGGGGGGGGGTTATCACCCCCCAGCCTTCCTCATGCGAGTGGGGAAGAGAAAACAGCCAAACCTGAGTAGTTGCCATGATCTTTATCGACACGGCGAAACTTCCACCAGCGCCGCATCGTCCGACAGCCCCTGTCCACCGCAGTAGGTATCCAGTTCCTGCCAGATGACCTCCAGAGGCAGTTGTTCACGGTGGATGCGTTCCATCAGGGCTTCCAGTCGCGCCTGACCGTATAACTCGCGCCCGGGCGACGTGGCTTCGGTGAGACCGTCCGAATACAGATAGATGCCTGTATCGGATTCCATCACAATCTGCGCGTGCGGTTCGAAAGTGTCCACCGATTCGCTGATGCCCAGCGGCAGCCCGCTGGAGCTTATTCGGTTGATGCCGTGCGCGGCGCTCAGGCAAAGCACCGGCGGCAGGCCGCAATTCCACACCACCGCCAAGTTCCGGTCTGGCGACAGTTCCAGCGCGCCGGCGGCCATATAGAGCTGGGTGGGGAGCTGGCGGCACAGCGTGCGATCCACCTCTTCGAGTATCTGGCGCATGGTGCAGCCTTCGGCAGTCAGGCGGTAAAAAATATACGACACCAGCGGGCCGCCGAATGCGGCCGGCAAGCCGTGGCCGGAAAAGTCGCCGACCAGCACATGCTGGATGCCGCCCGGGCGGTAGGCGGACAGGATAATGTCGCCGCCGGTTTTTTCCAGCGAGGACTGGATATGCCGTACCCGGCGCCCGTCGAACGGGCTGGCCGAACGCATTCTCGAAACAATATCCTCCAGCAATTCTTTTTCGTCGTTGAGGATCAGGTTTTTTTCTTCCAGCTCGCGGCGCGTCTGACGCAGGGCGAGCTGGGTCTGTACCCGCGCCTTGACGATGGCGGGGATGACCGGCTTGGTCAGATAATCCACCGCGCCCAGCGCCAACCCCTGCACCTCGTCCTCGGTTTCTGCCTTGGCGGTAATGAAAATAACCGGGATGGCGCTGGTGAGCGGATCGGCCTTGAGTTGCCGGCATACTTCATAGCCGTCCATCACCGGCATCATGACGTCCAGCAGGATCAAATCGGGGGGTTGTGCCGCCGCTATTTTCAGCGCCAGTGGGCCGTTGTTGGCAATTTTGATCGTGTAGTCCGTGCCCAATATGCCGCGCAGCACGTCGATGTTTTCCGGCGTGTCGTCCACCACCAGAATGGCTGGTTTTACGCTGGCAAGTTGTTTCATGGATGCACCACGCTGTTTTCTGGTGGCGCATCGGCGGTATCGCTGTATTCGACCGCGATGCGCCGCACTTCCGTTTCCATGCTCAAAAACATTTTGGTCAGCTCGGGATCGAAATGCTGCCCGGCCTCTTTTTCGATCAACGCGAAAGCATCTTCTACCGGCCAAGCGCGTTTATAGGGGCGCACACAGGTCAGCGCATCGAACACATCGACGATGGCCACGATGCGCGCGACAACAGGAATATCGGTTCCGCTCAAGCCGTGCGGATACCCTTGGCCGTTCCATTTTTCGTGGTGCCACAGCGCGATTTGTTTTGCCATTTTCAACACTTCGGCATCATGCTCGCCGATAATTTCCGCGCCGATTTCCGGGTGTTTCTTGATGACCTCGAATTCCTCCACAGTCAGCTTTCCCGGCTTGAGCAGGATATGGTCGGGAACACCGATCTTGCCGATGTCGTGCATCATGGAAGCGTACATCAGCAGTTCCGCCTGGGCTTCCAGAAACCCGGATGCCAGCCCCAGCAATTTGCTGAAATTGCCCACCCGCACGATATGCATGCCGGTCTCGTTGTCACGATAATCGGCCGCACGGCCCAGTTGCTGGAGCATGATGAGATGCGTCTTTTCCAACTGCCGGTTGCTGCGCTCCAGATCGCCGGTGCGTTCCGCCACCATTTGCTCCAGGCCGTGGCGCTGGTCGGACAGGGCCAGATGCGCCCGGACGCGGGCGCGCACGATGGGCGGGCTGACCGGTTTGACGATGTAGTCCGCCGCGCCCAGCTCGAAACCCAGCGTTTCATCTTCGGCCTCGCCCAGCGCGGTGACAAAGATAACCGGGATATGCCGGGTCGCTTCGTTTGCCTTGAGCTGGCGGCAGACTTCATAGCCGTCCGTGCCGGGCATCATGACATCGAGCAGGATCAGGTCGGGCGGTAGCGCCGCCACTATTTTCAGCGCCAACTGGCCGCTGTTGGCGATCTTTACCGTGTAGTCCGCACTCAATATGCCGCGCAGCACATCGATGTTCTCCGGCGTATCGTCCACGATCAGCAGGGTGTTTTTTTCAGTGTTGCTCATGTTGGTTCCTTGGTGATTCAATTTTCGTAAGGGAGATGGCAATTACCAATGTACCGTTTGCAAACATCAAGGGGCGGCTTAGCCGCGATGTATGTAGCTACTCAGGTCGAAAAAAACTCCCCCGCCAGATACCACGACCCCCCCGCGTGCTTGGCGCTTCGCTTCACCCTTTGCAAAAGGGGGACTGAGGGGGATTTGAAGTGCGCCACTCTCTTGCCACCTGCTGTAAATCCCCCCTGCCCCCCTTTTTTAAAGGGGGGTATCACCCCTCACAGCCCCCCCTTCTAGGGGGAAGGGACTGGCGTTGTGGCTACGTTCTCAACGATGCCATAAGCTGCCGCGTTTCCGCCAGCGCGTTTTCATAATCGTAATCGTTCATGTAGCGGCTCAGCTTGGCAAATTGCCGCGCGGCTTCTGTTCCTTTGGTCTGCCGGTTGATTTCGCGCATGGTATTCGCCGCATCGGAATCGAAGGCCTTCAGTTTCGCGGTTAATTGCTCCAGCAGCGTGTCGAGCGGCACCGTATCGCGAGATGCACACCCACCCACTTCAGCGGTTGTTGACGACGCATGGGACTGCAAATAGGCCTTGGCCGAAGCGAGCACTTGATCTAGCTCGGTTGCCATGGCCGCAATTAGCTGCGGGCAATCTTCCGTCTTGTTTTCGTGAATTGCCTCTTCCAACTGGCGCGCGAATTTCGCCAGGGTTTTCGCGCCGATGGTCGCGGCGATCCCCTTCAACGTATGGGCGAGACGTTGCGCCGTTGCCCGGTCATGGGCGGCGAGCGCGTTCTGTATGGACTGCACGGCCTGGCTCTGGTTGGGAATAAATTTCTCCAGCACGGTCAGGTAAGTATCCTCGCCACCCATGCGGGCTATCGCCTTGTCCGGCTCGATGGAAGGAAACACCCCCGATACATGCCGACTCCGGGTGGCCTCCGCCCCGGCAAGCGGCGCGTTGCGCTGCGTCCAGCGCCCGAGCGTGGCGTACATTACCCCGACTTGTATCGGCTTGGTAATGTAATCGTTCATGCCTGCGGCGAGACAGCGTTCGCGGTCGCCGGACATGGCGTTGGCCGTCATGGCGATGATCGGCAATCCGGCGAGGGCGGGAATTTTCCTGATCTGGCGCGTCGCCTCCAACCCGTCCATGTTCGGCATCTGGATATCCATCAGCACCGCATCGAACCTCCCTTGCCCTGCGGTCTGCACGGCCTGCACCGCCTCGGACCCGTCGCAGGCAATACCGACTTCTATCCCGGCGCGGGCCAGCAGTGCAGTCGCCAGTTGCTGGTTGAATTCGTTGTCTTCCACCAGCAGCACACGCAGGCCGGCCAGATCATCACCGGTGCCGGATTGTTCGGCGAGCAAGGATAATCCGCCCTGTCCCGAACTGATTGCGACGATTGTTTCAAACAGTATCGAACCCGTCACCGGTTTATTGAGCACGGCATCCAGCAGCTTTGTGCTTTGCGCCACTTTGAGCGTTTCGTCCTGCTGGTAGCCGGAAAGATAAATGACCCGGGGGCGTTGGCGCAGCGGCAATTCCCGCTTGAGCCGCCGCGCGATTTCCAGCCCGCTCACGTCCGCTTCGCTCGCGTCAGGCGTATCCCGGTTGACGATCACATCGCTGAACGGATGCCCCGCAGCGTCGGCCTGTTCGACCATCGCCAGCCCTTCGCGGCTGCCGGACACCGCCAGCGCCTCGATGCCGAACGACTCCAGATAGGACACCAGCAAGCGGCGCGCGCTGTCGTTGTCGTCCACCACCAGCGCCTTGAGCCCGCTCATATCCGGCACGGTGCGGTTCTTGTCCGGCAGGCAGGCAAACGGCATATTGAAGGCAAAGATACTGCCTTGCCCCGGCGTGCTTTCCACCCACATTGTTCCGCCCATCTGCTCCACGAGCCCCTTGGATATCGCCAGACCCAACCCCGTTCCGCCATATTTGCGCGTGGTGGAAGCATCAGCTTGGCTGAACGACTGGAACAGCTTGCCGATTTGCTCCTGCGTCAGGCCGATGCCAGTATCGCGCACCGTGAAGCCCAGCACCACATGACCAGCATCCTGGCTCTCTATCCTGACTTGAACCTCGACCTCGCCAGCCTCGGTGAACTTGATGGCATTGCCGAGCAGGTTGGTCAGCACCTGCCCCAGGCGCAACGGGTCGCCGACCAGCGATCTCGGCACGTCCAGGCCGCTGTTGAACAGCAGCTCCAGGCCTTTTTCTTCCGCGCGCAGCGCGATGACGGAAGCTACATCGCTCAACACCTTGTCGAGCTGGAAAGGGGTTTTTTCCACTTCCAGCTTGCCCGATTCGACCTTGGAGAAATCCAGGATGTCGTTGATGATACCCAGCAGCGAGTTCGCCGAGCGGTAAACCTTTTCCAGATAATCGTGCTGCACGGGCGGCAGTTCGGCTTGCAGGCACAAATGCGAGAAGCCGATGATGGCGTTCATCGGCGTGCGGATCTCGTGGCTCATGTTGGCGAGGAACTCGCTCTTGGCCTGGTTGGCGGCCTCGGCGGCCGCCATGGATTTTTTCAGCTCCTGCTCGGTGCGCTTGCGCTCGGTAATATCTTCCTTGACCGCCACATAATGGGTGACGGCCCCCTTGTCGTCGCGGATCGGCGAGATGGTGGCGGCCTCGAAATAGCTTTCGCCGTTTTTTTTCTTGTTGTGGAATTCGCCCTGCCACACCTTACCGGCAGCCAGGGTTTTCCAGAGTTTCTCGTAAAATTCCGGAGAAAATGCGCCGGATTTGAGGATGCGCGGGTTCTGGCCGATGGCCTCTTCCGCCGTGTAGCCGGTCACTTCGGTGAATTTCGGGTTGACGTATTCGATCGTGCCATCCAGATCGGTGATGACCACGCTGGCCGGGCTGTTTTCCACGGCCTTGGAAAGCTTGAGCAGCTTTGCCTGCGCTTGCATGCGCTGGCTGATGTCCATAAAAGTGACGACCGCGCCCACCACCTCACCATGATGGAATTGCGGGTGCGACCAGTATTCAACCGGGAAGCTGGTGCCGTCGGCACGCCAGAACACCTCATCCTCCGCATGTGTGTTTACCCCCTCCCGAAATGCATGGTTAACCCGGCATTCGTCAGCCGGGAAAGGCGTTTCATCGGCGCGCCGGTAATGGATCAGCGCATGCATGTTTTTGCCGATCAGCTCGTCGGCATGCCGGTAGCCCAGCATCTGCAGGCAGGAGGGGTTGCAGAACGTGCAATTGCCCAGCGCGTCGATTCCGTAAATCGCCTCGGCGACGGAATCCAGCAGCAGCCGCAGCCGCGCCTCGCTGATGCGCACCGCCTCTGCCGCCTGCTTGCGCTCGGTGATGTCGGTATGCGTGCCGATCATGCGTTGCGGCCTGCCGTCCTCGGCGCGGCTCACCACCATGCCGCGTGCGGATACCCATTTCCAGTTGCCGTCCTTGCATAACATGCGGTAATCCACGGTATAGAGCGCCGACTTGCCATCCAGATAAGTTTCCAGGTCCATCATCGCATGGCGCAAATCTTCCGGATTGACGCGCTCGGTCCATTCGCTCAGGCCGTTCCAGTCAACGTCTGCCGGGAAGCCCAGCATCTCCTTGAAACGCTTGGAATACACCACTTTGCCGGTCTGCATATCCCAGTCCCACACCCCTTCGCCCGCGCCTTCCAGCGCGAAGGCCCAGCGTTCCTCGCTTTCGCGCAACGCCTGCTCTGCCTGCTGGCGCTCGATTTCTGCTCCCGCCCGGGAAGCGATGATTTCCATGACCTCTTTTCGCATCGTCTGCGGGGTAAGCTTATGTCGGAAAATGGCGCAGAGTATGCCATTGATCTTGCCGTCATTACTCCGGGTGGGCACGCCGATATAGGCTTCTGCGCCCATCTCCACCAAGTCTCTGTCCAAGGGAAACAGTTGGCGGACATTCTCGGGATATTCGCGGTAGCCTTCGCGGGTAACGATATCGCACGGTGCGCCGGGCAGCGCATATTCGTAGTGCTCTATCGCCTTGCCGTCAAGCTGCATGCCCAGCGCCTGCATCCTGTTGTCGTCCGTCGCCTTGCTTATGATGACGCAATCCGCCCCGAGCAAATTGCACAAACTGCTTACAGCTTCCTGGAAAAACGATGCGCCGACATTTGCCGCTGCGGTTCCGGCAAGGGTGTGGAATGCGGCCTCCGTCCTTTTGCGCTGGGTAATGTTGCGCGCCGAGCTGTATATCATGGGCAGGCCGTCGATCTCTACCCGGGTGGCGCTGATCTCGACATCGATGACGCTGCCATCGCGGCAGCGGTGGCGGGTTTCGAATGTGGGGTTGTTCGCCCCCAGTTCGGTGAGCCTTGCCAATAGCTCCTCTTTCGTGAATTGCGCATCCCACTGCGCCACGTTCATGCCCAGCAGTTCCAGGGAGGTATAGCCGAGCATACGGCAGAACGCATCGTTCACCTGCACGACATTGCCATCGAGGTCGAGAATGTGAATGCCGTCGCTGGCGGTGCGCAGCAGCATCTCGTTCTTGTGACTGGCGTGCTCCAGCGCCGCCGTAGCCTGCATGGCGTTCACCCGGTTGCGCACCTGCGCCCAGGTGAACAGCGCGAGCAGCAAGCTCAGCGCGATGCCGCTGCCGGCAATGATTCTGGTGCGCCCGAGGTTGATTTGCTCATCAAAATCTGTAATGGAACGCACTTGCACCGTCCATTTGCGGTCGGCAAATTCAATCTGCTCGGTGTGCTGGAAGAGCGTGCCCGTGTTGCGGACAAAACCGCCGTGAAGCGAGGCGTACATCAGCGCTGTTTCCGACATGGTCTCGCCGTCGTAAACATTGATGTCGAAGCCCATATCGCGGGTATCGAAGATGCCGGTCATCAGATCGCCCATGCGGAATACCGAAGCCACCCAGCCGACCAGGCTGGCGCGGCGCGCATCGACGTTATGGATCGGTGCGCCGCGTTTATAGATGGGCAGGAACATCACCGTGCCGCTCTGCATGTCTTCGCGGGTCTCGAACAGCAGCCTGATTTTGCCGGAAAGGACGATGTTGCCGGAGTCGCGCGCGCTCTCCATGGCGGCGCGGCGCAGCCCCGGCGTGGAATCTCCGGGGCGGGGCCGATCCAGGTCGGAAAGCATGTCGTAACCGAAAACCTGCCGGTTGCGCACATCGAACGGTTCGACATAGGCGACGGGCGCGTAAACCTCGCGTTGCCCTTCCGGCCAGACGGTGTACTCGGCCAAGACTTCCTTGCGCATCGCGGCGATGTGGCGGCTTTTTTCCGCATCCGTCACGAGCGGCACGAAGCGGATGCCCTGGATGCCGGGGTAATCTTCCTTCAGTTGCAGCCTGGCAATATAGTCGCGGAATTCCTGGCGGCTGAGGGGGGCGTCGCTATGGGCAAACAACCCGCTCACGCCGCGCATGGCCTGCTCGTAGGCTTTCATGCGCTTATAAATGCTGTCGGTGATGCCGCGCACATGCGCATTAAATTCGGCCTGCTGTTTCTTCACCGCACTCTGCTGTGCGTTGTTCCATAGCTGGTAGGTGAGCAGCAGGCAAAAGGCCAGCACCAGTCCCGACAGTATCGGGGCATCCTGGCGCGACACATGCTTGTCGAACAGGATCAGGAAAAAACTGCCGCCGAACAGGAGCATCAAGCCCACGGATATCAGCATGGCGAGATCGACCGGATCGATGCGCAAGCCCTCGGCCAGGCACAGGCTACCGGGCTGGAAATGCGTGCCGGTCATGGCGGTGTAGTGCATCCCGGAAATCGCCAGACCCATAATGATCGCGCCTATCAGCAAGCGGAACAACGGCGGCAGTTTGATGCGGTTGCCCCGGTACATCATCAGCAGCGCGCCCCATGAGGCGACGATGGCGATGGCTGCCGACAACACCACAATCGGCGCGTCATAGCCGATGGGCGGCGACATCTTGAGCGCCGCCATGCCGGTGTAATGCATTACGCTGATGCCCAGCCCCATCAGCAGCCCGCTGCCCAATATGCGTCCTGCACTGATACGGATTGCGCAGCACTGCACCCAGAAGCCGAGCAGCGCCGCGGCAATGGCCGGCAGGATGGAAAGCAGGGTCAGGGTCAGGTCATAGGCGAGCGGGGTGGGCAGGTGAAACGCCAGCATGCCGATGAAGTGCATGCCCCAGATGGTCATGCCCAGCACCAGGCTGCCCGCAATCGCCCAATGCCGCGCCGGGCGATCGCTGGTAGCGCGCATGCGCTGCGCGTGGTCGAGCGTGGTGAACGAGCCGATGATCGCAATCAGCACGGACAATAAAACCAGCGGAATATTCCAGGTAATCGGCAAGGTTAATACTCTGTTAACGTAGCCCGGATGAAACGGAGTGCAATCCGGGGCGCATCGGCAATCCGGGGCGCATCGGTTTCATCCCCGCATTGCGCTGCGCTTCATGCGGGCTACGGGGTTATCTCTGCATCGCCTTTTTCGGTGGCCGAATTTCTGCCTGTACGTCGATTTTGACGCGCTTGCCGGCGGTTTCGATCTCCAGGGTCACGGGCACGGTGCCTTCATTCTTGAGCGGCGCGTTCAGCCCGGCCAGCGCCAGGTGGTAGCCGTGGATGCTGGTCATGTCCACGCGCTTGCCTGCCGGCAGTTTGACCGACTCGACGCTGTGCGTCCTCATCATGCTGCCCTTGTGTTCCATGGTGCGCATTTCCACCGCTTTGGATGCGGGGCTGGATGCGCCCACCAGCGTTGCGTCCTGCTTGCTGGCGATAAACATGAATACGTTCGCCGAATCGCGCCCCGGAACGGCGCGCGCCCATGCGCCCTCCACCCGAATGTCGTCGGCATAAGCGCCGGCGCTCAGTGCCAAGGCCGCCAGCAGCCAGAAAAATTTGTGCAGCCCCGATAAATGCAGCTTGATCATAATGATGCTCCCGTCAATAAAAAAATAAACCGGCGGATTATACCCGCCCCGCCTCGGGCACAGCAAAAAGGCAAAAGTTTCGGATGCGGCTCAAAATGAGGCGGAAATATCCCAAGTAGTTTATTGACGTGAAACAGCGCAAATTAAGCACCAAACCCCCTCCAGCTTCCCCTTGTCAGGGGGAGAGCCTAGCCTCCTCCCCTGACAAGGGGAGGCCGGGAGGGGTTTGTGCTTCGGAGTAAAACGCGTGAGGCTATTGTACGAAATGTTTCATCATCAAAATTTGGCCATCAGCCATGCCGCCTAATGTGAAGCCAGTGCGGCGATTTGTTTGCCCGTTTGTGGCTGCACCGCGACAATATGCCGCACCCCCCGGCGCACCGCTGCGCTTACAATAAGCGCATGGGCAACACGATACTTTCCTCTCTTCCGGGCCATAACCAGTTGCGCCGTTTGGTCGCGTTGCGCGGCATGGCCGTGGCGGCGCAGCTTCTGACGCTCGCGGCGGTCTGGAAAATTCTGGAGCTGGAGCTGGACTGGCGGCCCATGTTGCTGGCCATTGCCGGGCTGGTTCTGGCTAATTTGTTCACCCTGTTGCGCCTGCGCAGCAGCAAGCCGATTTCCAACATGGAGTTGTTCGGCCAGTTGTGCATGGATGTGCTGGCGCTCAGCGTGTTGCTTTATTACAGCGGCGGATCGACCAACCCTTTTGTGTCGCTTTATCTGCTGCCGCTGGTGATTGCCGCCACGACGCTGCCGGGGCGCTACACCTGGGGGATGGCGGCGCTCACCTCCGCCTGCTACAGCGTGCTGATGTTCTATTACATCCCGCTGCCGCACAATCACCAGCATGACAGCGACAGCGCGTTCAACGCGCATGTGGTGGGCATGTGGCTCGGCTTTGTCTTCAGTACGGTGGTGGTGGCCTATTTTGTGGTGAAAATGGCGCAGGCGGTGCGCAGCCGCGACGAGACGCTGGCGCGGGTGCGCGAGGAAATCCTGCGCAACGAGCGCATCGTGGCGCTGGGCACGCAGGCAGCCGGCGCGGCGCATGAGCTGGGCACGCCGCTGTCCACGATGGCGGTGGTGATCGGCGAGTTGCAGCATGATGCCGATGCCCGGCACGGCTGGCGCGACGCGCTGGGTATCCTCAACGAACAGGTGCACGGCTGCAAGCGCATTCTCGACAAGATATTGGCCGATGCGCAAATCAGCGCGGCAACCTCGTTGCAACCGGCTGATCGCCTGATGGCGGAAGTGCTGGACGAATGGCAGTTGCTGCGCCCGACCGCACTCTACCAATACCGCAGCGACGGCCAATACCACAGCGACGGCGCGCAACCCGCGCCGCTGGTCAGCGTGGATGGCACGCTGCGCGCCGCGCTGATGAACCTGCTCAACAATGCGGCGGACGCGGCGCCCGCCCCGCAGGCGATCGAGATATGCTCGCGCTGGGATGCAGACAATTTCACTCTGGAAATTCACGATCGCGGCCAGGGGCTGAGCGAGGAAGCGGAACTCAAGGCCGGTTCGGCATTCTTCACCACCAAAGCGGAAGGGCACGGGCTGGGCTTGCTCCTGGCCAATGCCACCCTCGAGCGCATGGGCGGCTCGGTGCGCCTGTTCAACCGCGAACAAGGTGGCGCGACCACGGAAATCATCTTACCCATCATCAAGGCTGACCTATGACTGAACCCCAAGGAGAATCCGCTTCGCTATTGCTGGTGGACGATGATGTCACCTTCTGCAAGGTGTTGAAGCATGCGCTGGAAAAACGCGGTTTCAGCGTTGCCGTGGCGCACAGCGTCGAGGAGGCGATTCCGCTGGCGGAAGCCAACCCGCCTGAATTTGCGGTGGTGGACTTGAAAATGGGCGGCGCACCGGGATTGGTGCTGGTCGAAACTTTGCACCGGCTCGACCCGAACACGCGCATCGTGATGCTGACCGGTTATGCCAGCATCGCCACCGCCGTCGAAGCGATCAAGCTGGGCGCGACGCAATATCTCGCCAAGCCCGCCAACGCGGATGAAATCGTCGCGGCGTTCGGACATACCGCCAGCAGCGATGTGCGGATCAAGGCGCAGCCGACGCAAATCGAGAACCTGGAATGGGAGCATATCCAGCGCGTGCTGCGCGAACACGACGACAACATTTCCGCCACCGCGCGCGCGCTCAACATGCACCGCCGCACCTTGCAGCGCAAACTCGCCAAGCCGCCTTCGTGTTTGGAATAAAATCCCACTCGCGAATTTTGCCAATCTCTCGTATAGTTTGCGCCGCACAGAAAAACCGCCTCCTTCAAATAACCCGCAAACGTACTCATGACTGACGAAAGCACTCGCCTCAGGCTCAAACAAGCGGTAGCCAATCTCGATTCTCTGCCCGCCATGCCGGCCACCGCGCAGAAATTGCTGGCGCTGCCGCTGAATACCGACGAGGGCGAGGCGCAAATGCTCAAGCTGATCGGGCAGGATCCGCAAATTTCCGCAAAAATAATCAGCCTGGCGAATTCCCCGGTCATGGGCATTTCGCGCAAAGTGGGCAAAGTCTCCGATGCCGCGATGCTGCTGGGGCTGACCCGGGTCAAATCGGTCGCCATCGGCATCGCCTCGATGTCCAATCTCTCCAAGTCTCCCGCAGGGGAATATTTCAAACCGCAGGATCTGTGGCTGCACAGCATGACCGTCGCCATCGTGATGCGCACCATCGCGCAAGCCATGCCGAGAAATATCCGCCCCGAAGAAGACCAGATTTTCCTGACGGGGCTGCTGCACGACATCGGCTTCATGGCTTTGCACCATATCGATGCCGCCGCGAGCGATGCGCTTCATTATCAGTTGCTGATGCAAGCGGACCGCCCGATTCTGGACGTCGAACTGGAGACGCTGGGCATCACGCATTGCTATATCGGCGCGCAACTGGCGCGGCATTGGCATCTGCCGGAGGAGCTCATCACCGTGCTGGGCTATCATCACCCCCCTTATGTCGAAGAGGTTGCGTCCGACAACCCTCTGGTGAGACTGGTCAGCCTGTCGGAAAAAATCGCGCCGAATTTCGGTGTCGCCGAGCACACCGGTGGCGAAATCGAGGAATATGAATGGGTAGAGCTGGGTATCGATCCGGCCGATGTCGAGGATATTTGTCTACAGGCTAACGAGCTCGCGGTGCAAGCCGCGCAATTCAGCGGTGCGATTTAGCGTTGAACCCGGATTTTCCATTAGAGCGTAGGTCGGGCTTCAGCCCGACATGTCGGGTTAAAACCCGACCTACAACCCCTTGATTTTTGAAAGCCCAAGGGCTAACGGAAAATCCGGGTTTAATTCCAATTGTCGATCACATAGAGCAAAATCGTAGGACGGGTTCTACCCGCCGGATAAAGATGTCGGGCGAAGCCCGACTGATTATTTTTCTATTGAAGTGGAGCCCTACTCAGGTGTTGCTGTTTTCTCCCTCACCTTATATGAGGAAGGCTGTGGGGGATATCCCCCTTTGAAAAAGGGGGGGTAGGGGGGATTTGCAGCAGGTGGCGTGAGAGCGGCGCACTTCAAATCCCCCTCAGTCCCCCTTTTGCAAAGGGGGAGGCGAAGCGCCCGGCGCGCAGGGGTGGTTGGATGTTGGTATCTGGCGTTGGAGTTTTTTCGATCAGAGTAGTAGCGAAGTGGAAATAAAACTACACGTCCTGAAGCTGTTTATTGATGATGGTCAGCGCCTGGATGATGCGGCGCAGCGAGTGGTTGTATTCGTTTTCGAACATCGTTGCCGCATCTTTGCGGTCGCCAGCCTTCAGTTTTGCGATGATGTGGTCGCCGCATTGATGGAAATGTTCGTGCGCCTCGCTTAACTCGCGGTGTACTTCAGGATCGCAAAACGGCGCCAATACCGAACCTCTGATCCAGCTACCCAACTGGCAAAGGCTGTCTTGCCCGAGCGGAGCGGAGTCCAGCGGTTCGCGGATGGTTCCATACACGTGATGTCCGAGGCGCGTCTTCCACACGATATGTGTCTCGGCTACCGTGACCAGATTGAGCCTGCGGCGCAAATCATGCTTGTGGGCATCATTGATGCCCATGAAATTCTTGATTCCGGCCAACATGGTCATCGCAGCGCTCCCTTATTCGTTTATGGCGTACACCATATATTGCCGACGAAAAAAGAACAATATGCCGAAATGCCTATATATTAATGCCTATGTATTTCGGCCTAGTCATCTGGCTTATTGAGCGGCGCCCCGCGCAGCAAGGCAAGCTATAATCGCGGCCTGAAAAATGCCAATCGAATCATGAATGCCATCCTGCTGCTTGTCTGCTTGCTGTTGACCGTGCCGGTTTTTGCCATGCCGCCGCAAATGCCTGTTGCACCTGTCCTGGCAGCAAAATCCTATCTGTTGTACGACTACTCCAGCCATCAAACCCTGGTGGAGCAAAACGGCGATGAGCGCATGGAGCCCGCCTCGCTGACCAAGCTGATGACCGCTTATCTGGCTTTCGACGCGCTCGAGCACGGCACATTTGCGTTGCAACAAAGCCTGGCGGTTCCCGCTGCCGCGGTGCACAACACCGGCAGTGGCGAATCGCGCATGCTGCTCAAGGCAGGGCAAAGCGTCACGGTGGATGAGCTGTTGCGCGGCCTGATCGTACAGTCTGGAAACGATGCGGCGATCACGCTGGCGCTGCATATCGCCGGCAGTGAAGCGGGTTTTGTCGACATGATGAACAAGGAGGCCAAACGGCTGGGCATGGTTAATACCCATTTTGCCAACCCGGTCGGCATGCCGGACGCGCAACAATACAGCAGCGCGTCCGATCTGGCCTTGCTGGCCGCCACCATCATGCGCGACTACCCGCAGCACTACGCTCTGTTCGGGCTGCGCAATTACACGTTTAACGGCGTCACCCAGGCGAACCGCAACCGCCTGCTATGGATCGATCCTCATGCGGACGGAATGAAAACCGGGCACACCGAAGCGGCCGGATATTGCCTGATCGGCTCGGTCATTCGCGACCAGCGCCGCCTGATTTCGGTGCTGCTCGGTGCGCCTTCCGACAACCTGCGCGCCACCGAAAGCCAGAAGTTGCTGAATTTCGGCTTCCAGCATTTCGATGCGGTGCGTTTGTACCAGAAGGATCAGCCGGTCGCCACGATGCCCATTTGGAGCGGCACCCAAAGCCAGCTCAAAATCGGCTTTCGCCAGGATTTGCTCCTGACCATTCCCAAGGGGAAGTTTGCACAGCTCAAGGCGACCATGGAAACGCCCCAGCCGATCTTCGCGCCAGTCAGTATCGGGCAGCAACTGGGGGTACTCAAGCTGGCGCTGGGCGGCAAGCCCTATGCGGAATTTCCGCTGCTGGCGCTGGACAACGTGCCGCTGGCCAATGTGTTTTCGCGCGGCTGGGACAGCCTCCGCTTGTTGTTCGAATGAAGGGGCAGAGCATGATGATTTATTTGAACGGCGTTTTTATGCCCGTCGAGGAAGCGAAAATTTCCGTGCTGGATCGCGGCTTTATTTTCGGCGATGGCGTGTATGAAGTGATCCCGGTGTATTCGCGCAAGGCGTTCCGCATCGAAGAACACTTGCGCCGCCTGCAGCATAGCCTGGACGGCATCAGGCTCGCCAACCCGCACGGCAACGCGGAATGGGCGGAGCTTGTCGGGCAGCTCATCGAGCGCAACGCGGGCGAAGATCAGTCCCTGTACCTGCATATTACGCGCGGTGTGGCCAGGCGTGACCACGCCTTCCCCAACCCGCCCGTCGCGCCTACCGTGTTCATGATGAGCAACCCGCTGATCACACCGTCTGCCGAATTGCTGCGCAGCGGTATCGCCTGTGTCACCGCGCCGGACAACCGCTGGCTGCGCTGCGACCTCAAGTCGATCGCGCTGCTGCCCAATGTGCTGCTGCGCCAGATGGCGGTCGATGCGGGCTGCGCCGAAACTGTCCTGATCCGCTCTGACCCGGTGGCAGGAGGTGAATTCATGACCGAAGGCGCGGCCAGCAATATCTTCGCGGTGAAGAACGGCACGTTGCTCGCGCCGCCCAAGGATAATTTTGTTCTGCCCGGCATCACTTACGATGTGGTGCTGGAACTCGCCGCCGCCAACGGCATACCGCACGAGGTGCGCCGCGTGATGAAGGAGGAGGTGTTCGCCGCCGACGAATTGCTGCTTACCTCTTCCACCAAGGAGGTGCTGGCGATCACGCAGCTCGATGGCAAGCCGGTCGGCAACGGCAAGCCGGGCGCGATGTTTGCACGGCTGTATGCGCTGTATCAGGATTTCAAACGCGACGTGATGCGCGGCTAGGGGCGCAATTTATTGCGCCCAAAATTTCATGGCGCGAGGGTGAAAACAATATGATGCACGTGAGTGAATGACCATGAGCGAATTATCAAAAAAAGAATTAACCGACAGCCTGCTCGAATATCCCTGCGAATTTCCGCTGAAGATATTCGGCCTGCAGCAGGCGGGCTTCGCTCGGGCGGTGATGGAAGTTGTGGTGCGCCACGACCCGGATTTCAAGCCCGCCACGATGGAAATGCGCGCCAGCAAAAATGCCCGCTATGTCAGCCTGACTTGCACCATCCGCGCCACCTCGCGCGAACAGCTCGACGCGGTTTACCAGGAGCTGTGCGACCATCCGCAGGTGGTGATGGTGCTATGAGCAGAGAAGGGATAAGGGAGAAGGGAGAAGGGAAAAGCCTGGCGCATGGCACCGTCGGCGGTGGGATTGCGCTCACCCCTTCCCCCCCCATCGTCCACTCGCTTGGTCTGGTCGAATACCTGCCGACTTGGGACGCGATGCGCCGCTTTACAGCAGAACGCACGCCCGATGGACAGATACCGGGAACGCGCGACGAAATCTGGCTGGTGCAGCATCCGCCGACCTACACGCAGGGGCAGGCGGGCAAGCCGCAACACCTGCTGCGCCCTGCCAGTATTCCCGTGGTCAGTATTCCTGTGGTCAGGGTCGATCGCGGCGGGCAGATCACTTATCACGGCCCCGGTCAGATCGTCGCTTACCTGCTGCTCGATTTGCGCCGCTGGAAAATCAACGTGCGCGAACTGGTGCGCCTGATGGAGCGGGCGGTGATCGACTTGCTGGGCGAATACGGCGTGGCCGCGCAGGGGCGCGAAGATGCGCCCGGCGTGTATGTCGGCGATGCAAAAATCGCCGCGCTCGGATTGAAAATCAAGCATGGCTGCTGCTACCACGGGCTGGCCTTGAACGTGGACATGGACCTGGCGCCGTTCGCCAACATCAACCCCTGCGGCCAGGCCGGATTGCGCGTCACGCAATGCTGCGAGCTGGGCATCACCGCCGGCATCGAAGAGCTGCAAGCGCAGTTATCGCAGAATTTGATCCACGCATTGCAGCGGCACCTGCACGAGAAAAACGGGATCGTCATGCCTGAGCAGAAGGGCATCCAGGGCAATCAGGGCAAAGCACAAGTCCGGACAGTCAAATAGCAAATGTAGCGAATCAAACTGATGTGTGCTGATTAAATGCCGCGTAATGAGCCAACAGACTGCCCTCGTCTAACGGGCATGGCAAATTGCCAGCCTGACAATGAAACATTTTGCAAGATAGCTCCAAGCGTTTTACTCCGAAGCACGAACCCCTCCCGGCCTCCCCTTGTCAGGGGAGGAGGCTAGGCTCTCCCCCTGACAAGGGGGAGCTGGAGGGGGTTTGGGGTTGCTTCACGTTGCTAAACTTTCTGGGATATTTCCACATCAGTTTAATCACACCCCAGCCCACCCCACAGATGTTATTGAACCATTGAACCCGAGAAAATTGACAAGCAGTGTGCCCGCTACGCATAATCCACAAGGTTTTTTCAGGGGCGCTAACAGCGCGAATACACTCCCCCTGAAGGAAAAATTTGGCAAAAAAATTGCCGAATAATTCCTTAAAAAACTGCGCCATACCTGCCCGATGGATTATTTGCATTTACCTGAATACTGACAATGGATAGCACGCTCTCGCTGGTACTCGTCCTGCTCGCCTCCGCCGTACTCGTGGTGGTGCTGTGCCGCATCCTGCATTTGCCGGTGATGCTGGGGTATCTCATTGTCGGCATTCTGATCGGGCCGCATGCGCTGGCGTGGATGCCCGATGAGGTGGGGACGCAGCATCTCGCCGAGTTCGGGGTGGTGTTTCTGATGTTCAGTATCGGTCTGGAATTCAGTCTGGTGCGCCTGATGGCGATGAAGCACACGGTGTTCGGTTTGGGCGGCGCGCAGGTGGTGGTGACGATGTTGCCGGTCATGGCGATTGCCGCGATGTTGGGCTTGAGCTGGCAAACGGGCCTGGCCTTGGGCGGGGTGCTGGCGATGTCTTCCACCGCGATTGTCAGCAAGATGCTGGTGGAGCGCGCCGAGCTGAATTTGCCCTACGGGCAGCAGATGATGGGCGTGCTGCTGTTCCAGGATATTGCCGTCGTGCCCTTGCTGATTATCATTCCGGCGCTTGCTGCCAGCACCGACGACCTGCCCGCCACGCTGGCCTATGCCACGCTCAAGGCGGCTGCGGTGTTGTTGGTGCTGCTGGTGTTCGGGCAGCGCATCATGCGCTCGTGGTTTCACGTCGTGGCGCGGCAGAAATCCTCCGAATTGTTCATGCTCAACGTGCTGCTCATCACGCTGGGGTTGGCCTATTTCACCGAGTTGGCGGGGCTGTCGCTGGCGCTGGGCGCGTTCGTCGCGGGTATGCTGATTTCCGAAACCGAATACCGCTATCAGGTGGAGGAGGATATCAAGCCGTTCCGTGACGTGCTGCTCGGCCTGTTCTTCGTCACCATCGGCATGAAGCTCGACCTGGGCAATGTCATGGCGGAATTCGGCTGGGTGCTGCTGGTGCTGTGCGGGCTGATCCTGTCCAAGGCCGTGATCGTGGCGTTGCTGGCGCGCGCCTTTGAAGGTGACTGGGGGGTGGGGTTGCGCAGCGCGATTGGCCTGGCGCAGGCCGGCGAATTCGGCTTTGTGCTGCTGACCCTGGCGGATGGCGCGCGCCTGCTCGACGGCGCGACTATGCAAATTGTTCTGGCGGCCATGCTGCTGTCGATGTTGGCCGCGCCGTTCATGATCCAACACGGCGAGGCCATCGCGCGGTGGTTTTCCACAGCCGAATGGACCAACCGCGCGGTGCAGATGCACCAGATCGCCATTCAGAGCATGGCCAGTAAAGGGCATGTCATCCTCTGCGGCTATGGGCGCAGCGGCCAGAAGCTGGCGAGTTTTCTGGAAGAGGAAAAGCTGAGCTTCATTGCGCTGGATCTGGATTCGCGCCGGGTGCAAGAGGCTATCGTCGCAAAAAAGAAGGTGGTGTACGGCAATGCCGCGAAGCGCGAAGTGCTGATCGCAGCCGGGTTGATGCGCGCCAAGGCGCTGGTGGTGACCTACAGCGACAAGCATTCCGCGCTGGCGATCCTGCGCCATGTCAAGGAATTGCGTCCCGATCTGCCGGTGGTGGTGCGCACCAATGACGACACCCATGTGGAGGCCTTGAAGGAAGCCGGCGCGGCGGAAGTGGTCGCCGAAGTGCTGGAAGGCAGCGTGATGCTCGCCTCGCAGGCCATGCTGATGGCGGGTGTGCCGCTTGGCCGCGTGATCCGCCGCGTCCAGGAAAATCGTGCGCGCCGTTATGCGGCGTTCAGCGGTTACTTGCGTGGTGCGCAAAGCGATATTGGCGAAGCGAACGACAGTATGCAGTCACGCTTTTTGAGTGTGTTGCTCAAGAAAGACTCCACTGCAGTAGGCAAAAAATTGCGCGAAATCGGCCTGGATGCTCTGGATGTCGAAGTGAATGCGGTGCGCCGCCGAGGCATGCGCGGCGCACAACCGAGCGAGGAAATGCAGTTGCTGGCGGGTGATGTGCTGGTGCTGCTGGGTTTGCCGGAATCGTTGCAATTGGCGGAAGAGCGATTGCACAAGGGGTGATGGATAGAGCAACAAATTGCAACTACTCGGGTGTGGCTGTTTTCCCCTTGCATGATGGAGGCTGGGAGGGGTGATACCCCCCTTTGAAAAAGCATGTCCTGAGCTTGTCGAAGCGGGGGACAGGGGGGATTGACAGCAGGTGGCGAGAGAGCGGCGCACTTTAAATCTCCCACAGCCCTCCTTTTACAAAGCGTGTTCTGAGCTTGCCGAAGTGGGGGGAAGCGAAGCGCCCGGCGCGCAGGGGTGATCGGACGTTAATATCTGATGTTGATATTAATGTCTGGCTGGGGAGTTTTTTTCGACCTGAGGGATGCAGAAATTGTAAAAGTACCTTTTATGAATCGGGGGCGGGTTTCGTAGGTCGGGATTCATCCCGACAGAGCGCCGCATAACCCAACCCCGTCAGGATGAATCCCGACCTACCTCATTGTGAGGTTCATGACCAAACGGTACGTTTGTAATTTCTGTATCCCTGAGTAGTTACCCATAGCCTCAGATAACCCGATCTCGCACCAAGGCGCAGCCCCCAGACGCCGCCTGGCGAAAAAACTCACACCTACCCAAAAGAACTAGTTCTTTTTCCTCACGGGTTTTGTACTTCGGAAGAATTGGCATGGCACTCCGGCAAGCCTATCCTCTGCAACATAGCTGCCCGGCATTTTCATTGAAGTGGGCGGCATAAATAAAAATGCAGGTTCGCGGTTGGCGCAAGCCGCCGGAACAGGAAAATGCAGTGTCACGGAGTTGCGGTTTTTTACGTTTCTTGCCTGGCTTGATCTGGTAATTCTATTGGCAGGCGATTCTGAAGTCGGGAATTCATCAAGAGCTTTTTGTAGGGTAGGGCGGGTTGGCCGCATTTATGGCGCGACCCGGACGATGATGTCTGGTTACGGGTTTGGGGAATAACCTGACCGGGAAGTTTGAACAAAATTTTACACAGGAGCAGAAAAAGCATGAGTCACTTTCTCGATCGATTGACGTATTTTGTAGGTATGAAGGACAAGGAAACTTTCTCCAACGGCCATGGCATCGTTACCAACGAAGATCGCCAGTGGGAGCAAGCCTACCGCACCCGCTGGCAGCACGACAAAATCGTGCGTTCCACGCACGGCGTGAACTGTACCGGCGGCTGTTCTTGGAAAATTTTTGTCAAGAACGGCCTGGTGGCTTTCGAAATGCAGCAAACCGACTACCCGCGCACCCGCGAGGATCTGCCCAACCATGAACCGCGCGGTTGCCAGCGTGGTGCTTCGTTCTCCTGGTATCTGTACAGCCCGCACCGGATCAAGCATCCGCTGGTCCGCGGTCGCCTGCTCGACCTGTATCGCGCCGAGCGCAAGAGCGGCAAAGACCCGGTGGAAGCCTGGGGCGCCATCCAGGCCGACCCGAACAAGCGCAAGCAATACGTGCATGTGCGGGGGCTTGGCGGTTTTGTGCGCGCCAAATGGGATGAGGTCAACGAGATCATCGCCGCCGCCAACGTTTACACCATCAAGAAGTGGGGCCCGGATCGCATTTTCGGCTTCTCGCCGATCCCGGCCATGTCGCAAATTTCCTATGCATCCGGCGCGCGTTACCTGTCCCTGATCGGCGCAGCCTGCGGTTCTTTCTACGATTGGTACTGCGACCTGCCGGCGGCCTCCCCGCAAACCTGGGGCGAGCAGACCGACGTGCCGGAATCGGCCGATTGGTACAACTCCACCTACATCATCGTCACCGGCTCCAGCCTGCCGACCACGCGCACACCGGATTGCCACTTTGCCGTGGAAGCGCGCTACAACGGCACCAAAATTATTGCGATGAGCCCCGACTATGGCGAACACGTCAAGCTTTCCGACCTGTGGATGCCGGTTAGCCCGGGCACCGACTCTGCCGCCTTCCTGGCGTTTGGCCATGTCGCGCTGAAAGAGTTTTACATCGACAAACAGGATCCGTATTTCCAGGAATATGCCCGCAAATATACCGACCTGCCGATCCAGGTGATGTTGCGCAAGCAAGGCGACGCCTATGTGTCCGACCGTTGCCTGCGTGCTTCCGATTTCACCGGCAATCTGGGTGAAACCAATAACCCTGAATGGAAAACCATCGTTTATGACGAAAAGACCAAGGCATTTGTTGCGCCAAACGGTTCTATCGGTTTCCGCTGGGGTCAAGAAGGAAAATGGAATCTGTTGCCGAAAACTGGCGAAAACCAGCAGGAAATCCTCGCCGAACTGACCTGTATCGACAGCAAGGATGCGGTGGTCTCGGTCGGCTTCCCGCACTTCACGCCAGGCGAAGATGACTTGCTGTTCCGCAACGTGCCGGTGCGCAAGCTGAAGCTCGCCAACGGCGAGGAAGCGCTGGTCACTTCCGTGTTCGATATGCAAGTTGCGCAATACGGCATCGACCGTGGCCTGGGCGGCGGCAATGTCGCCAGGGATTATAACGATGAAAAAGTGGCCTATACGCCGGCATGGGCATCCAATGTCACCGGCATCAAGGCGATGGACATTGAGCGCACCGGGCGCGAGTTTGCCAGGAACGCCTCGCAAACCCATGGAAAATCGATGGTGATCATGGGCGCGGCGATCAACCACTGGTATCACAACGACATGACGTACCGTGGCGTGATGAACCTGCTGCATATCTGCGGCTGCGTGGGGCAGTCCGGCGGCGGCTGGGCGCATTATGTGGGCCAGGAAAAACTGCGCCCGCAAGCGGGTTGGGCGCCGATCGCCTTCGCGCTTGACTGGCAGCGTCCGCCGCGCCAGATGAATTCCACTTCCTACTGGTATTTCCATACCGATCAATGGCGCTACGAGACCGTCAAGGGCGACGACATCACATCGCCTGCCGGCAAGTGCAAAAATAAGGGCTACTCGCTGGCCGACTACAACGTCGCGGCAGTTCGTATGGGCTGGTTGCCGGGCTTCCCGCAATGGAATGCCAACCCGCTTGATTTGGCGGACGAGGCCATCAAGGCCGGTGCCACCGACGAGGCCAGCATCGCCAAGCATGTCACGGGAAAACTCAAGTCTGGAGAGCTGGATATATCTTTCGCCGACCCGGATGCCGAGGGCAACTGGCCGCGCAATATCTTCGTCTGGCGCGGCAACCTGATCGGCACCTCGGGCAAGGGTCAGCAATACTTCCTCAAGCATCTGCTGGGCGCGCAAAACAACGTGATGCAGGAGGGCGGAGACGGCAACAACAACCAGTTGATCAAGTGGCGTGACGAGGGTCCCGCAGGCAAGCTGGACCTGTTTGTGGATATCAACTTCCGCCTCAACTCTACCGGCGCTTACTCGGACATCGTACTGCCGACGGCAACCTGGTACGAGAAGAACGACCTGAACACCACCGATATGCACCCCTTCATCCACCCGCTGTCGGAGGCCGTGTCGCCGGGCTGGGATTCCAAGTCGGACTGGCAGATTTTCAAGGAACTGGCCAGAGTGTTCTCGGGGATTGCCGCGAAGCATCTCGGCACGCGCAAGGACATCGTCGCCTTCCCGATGCAACACGATTCGCCGTTCGAGCTGGCGCAGCCGCTCGGCCAGGTCACCGACTGGCACAAGGAAGGTGTCGAACCGATCCCCGGCAAAACCATGTCGCTGCTCAAACTGGTGGAGCGCGACTATGGCAGCATTTACAACAAGTACATCGCGCTTGGCCCATTGATGGTCAAACTTGGCAACAACGTCAAGGGGCTAGACTGGAACACCGAAGCGGAATACGAGGAACTCAAACTGTGCAATTACACGGTGAAAGTACCGGGCGTTTCCTACGGCATGCCTTCCCTCGAGGAAGATATCTATGTGTGCGATTCGATCATGCGCATGGCGCCGGAAACCTGCGGCCAGGTCGCGCACAAATCGTGGACTGCCTTGTCCAAGAAAACCGGCATCGACCACCATCACCTGTATTCCGCGCGCGAGGAGGATAAGATTACCTTCCGCGACATTCAGGTGCAACCGCGCAAGATCATTACCGCGCCGACCTGGTCGGGTATCGAGTCCGAGCATGTGTCGTATACCTCGTGCTACACCAACATCCACGAGCACATTCCGTTCCGCACCCTGACCGGTCGCGCCCACTTCTACCAGGATCATGAATGGTTCCAGGACTTCGGCGAAACTTTCTGCGTCTTCCGTCCGCCGCAAGACATGAAGTCGTTTGGCAATGTTCCGGCGCATATCCTGAAGAAGCCGCACCTCAAGCTCAGGTTCCTCACGCCGCACGGCAAGTGGGGTATCCATTCGAGCTATCAGGATACGCTGCGCATGTTGACACTGTTCCGCGGCGGGCCGCATATCTGGCTATCGGAAATAGATGCCAAGCAGGCCGGGATCAAGGACAACGATTGGGTGGAGCTGATCAACAGCAACGGCACCAGCATGTGCCGCGCGGTGATCTCGCAGCGCATTTCGCGCGGTGTGTCGGTGATGCATCACTCCCAGGAGAAGAACATCAACGTGCCGGGATCGGTCACCACCAACAAGCGTGGCGGCACCCACAATGCGCTGACGCGCGTCATCATCAAGCCGACCAACATGGTCGGCGGCTACGTGCAACTTGCCTACAGCTTCAATTACTACGGCACGGTGGGGTGCAACCGCGATACCGAGATCATCGTACACAAGGTGGAGGATCAGGACATCGACTGGCTGGAGCGGCCGCTTACACCAGAACGGGAAGCGCAACGCAACCCGCCCGGAATCGGCAAGCGCTGATCGCCACGTGAATTAGGATAAATAGGAGAAACTTATGAAAGTACGTGCACAATTCGCATTGATTTTTAGCCTGGACAAGTGTATCGGCTGCCACACTTGCTCGGTAACGTGCAAAAACACCTGGACCAACCGCAAGGGCGTGGAATACGTCTGGTTCAATAACGTCGAATCCAAGCCCGGCATCGGTTACCCCAAGCAATGGGAAAACCAGGAAAAGTGGCGGGGCGGCTGGACGCTGGAAGGCGGCAAGCTGGAGCTGAGATCCGGCGGGCGCGCATCGAAGTTGTTGAACATTTTCTCCAACCCGGACTTGCCGCAGATCGACGATTATTACGAGCCGTTTACCTACAACTACGCGCGCCTGCAAAATGCGCCGCTGTCGGAAGCTACGCCGACGGCACGCCCTCTCTCGCAGATTACCGGTGAATCCATTGAAAAAATCCAATGGGGGCCGAACTGGGAAGACATTATGGCGGGTGCATGGGAAGACCGCAGTGTGGACAAGAACATGGACAACGTCGGGCGGGAGATTTATGGCAAGTTCGAGACCGCCTTCCATGTCTATTTGCCGCGTATCTGCAACCACTGCCTGAACCCGGCCTGTGTGGCTTCCTGCCCGTCCGGCTCGCTCTACAAGCGCGAAGAGGATGGCATCGTGCTGGTCGATCAGGACAAGTGCCGTGGCTGGCGTTTCTGCATGAGTTCGTGCCCATACAAGAAGGTGTATTACAACTGGGAATCCGGCAAGGCGGAAAAATGCATCGCCTGCTACCCGCGCGTCGAATCCGGCATGCCGACCATATGCTCCGAATCTTGCGTTGGCCGCATCCGTTACAACGGCGTCATGCTTTACGATGCCGACCGCATCGGGGAGCTGGCCAGCACGGCGAACGAGCAGGATCTGTATGAAGCGCAGTGCAAGATTTTCCTCAATCCGAACGACCCTGCGGTAATCGCCGCCGCGCGCGCCGAAGGCATCAATGAGGACTGGATCATTGCGGCGCAAAACTCGCCCATCTACAAAATGGCCATCGACTGGAAGATCGCCTTCCCGCTGCATCCTGAATACCGCACGCTGCCGATGGTATGGTACGTCCCGCCGCTGTCGCCGGTGCAAACCGCGATCGACCAGGGCAAGCTGAAAACCGGCCCGGATGGCGTGATTCCGCTGGCCAGCGAGATGCGCGTGCCGGTCAAATATCTGGCCAACCTGATGACGGCGGGCAAGGAAGCGCCGATCGTAAACGCATTGAACCGCATGATTGCGATGCGCAGCTACCAGCGCATGAAGCGCGTGGATGGTGAGGTCAATACCGCCGCCATCGATGCGGCCGGCATCACCGAGGAGCAGGCGCAGGATATGTACCGCTACCTGGCGATCGCCAATTACGAGGATCGCTTCGTTATCCCGACCAGCCACGAAGAAGAGCGCCTGGACGATGCGCACGGCTTCCAGGGTCAGAACGGCTTCGGTTTTGGCAATACTTCGTCGACCGGTGTCAGCAAGGTCACGCTGTACCCGCGGCGTCGCATTGAATCCATGGAACCCAGAGAAAAGGCCCCGCTCGCGGGCGACCGTTAAGGGGGAGCCATGCGAATCTATAAAATCCTATCGGTGCTGCTGGAATATCCGGAGCAGGAGTTGATTGACAACCTGCCGGAAATACGTGCAATTGTTGGTGAAAGCACAGAAATAGACGCGGAGGAAAGGGCGGCCTTGCGGAAGTTTCTCGACCACCTGGTCAGCGATTCGCTGACTGAAATACAGGCGGATTACGTGAATACTTTCGACCGGACACCGGAGCACAGCCTGCACCTGACGCATCATTTGTTTGGCGAGGAAACCGACAGAAATCGCGGCCCCGCGCTGATCGATCTGAGCGAAATGTTCAAGGAATACGGCGTAAAAATAGTGTCTAACGAGCTGCCGGATTATCTGCCGCTGCTGCTGGAGTTTGCCTCCTCCCTGGACGGCGACGAGGCGACGGTATTCTTGTCCGATGTCAGCAAGGTGCTTGCCATTCTGGTTGAGAACCTGAGCAAGGCAAACAGCCCTTACGCAGCGCTGCTTTCCATCATTGCGAGCCGGGCCACGCTGACCCGCTTGGCCGCTTTAACTTAAGGAGAATGAAATGCAAGATTCAGTATTTACACTACATAACCTGCTGTTCGGCATTTATCCGTACATCTGTCTGTCAGTTTTCTTCATCGGCAGTTGGTTACGTTTCGACCGCGAGCAATACGGCTGGAAGGCGGATTCTACCCAGTTGCTTTCCAAGCCGTGGATGCGCATTGCCAGCAACTTCTTCCATTATGGCGTAATCGGGATATTCGGTGGTCATGCTGTCGGCCTGCTGACACCGCATTTCGTGTTCTCGGCAATCATGGGGGACGTAGCGCATCAATGGTTAGCTATCGTGGGTGGCTCCATATTCGGACTGTGTGCATTGTTTGGCGGCACTATTCTGCTGTTCCGTCGTTTCGGCAATCCGCGCATTTCCCTGACTAGTCGCTTTGCTGACAAGTTTACAATCTTCTGGGTAATGCTGACGCTGATCCTGGGCCTGCTGACCATCCCGACCTCCCTGCACCATGCCACCATGCTAGATGCGAAAGCGGTGACTTCCCTGGTGTATTGGGTGCAGAGCATCGTTTACCTGTACCCCAGCCCGCAGTTCATCGAGAGCATCGACCTGATCTTCAAGCTGCACCTGCTCGCAGGCATGACGGTGTTCCTGATATTCCCGTTCACCCGCCTGGTGCATATCTGGAGCATGCCGTTCGGCTACTTGGCGCGCGCCTACCAGATCGTGCGCACCAAACGCCTGAAATACCAGGAAATCAACCGGTACGACCTCGGTAAAACGCCGGAGCTGTAAGCGGTGTACGGCAGTTCCGTTATTGCCAGTTAGTCTTTGCGCTGCCCGACCGTTTTATATACGGAAGGGTGGCGCCCCCCCCAAATCTGATTGATGAGCGTCGTCCAACCTCACCGCCTATCCCGCAGTGAGGCCATGGAGCGCCTATCGCAGGCTTGTATGTGTCTTCAGGCAACAACTTGAACATGCGCGACGTTAATATATTTCTGAAGGGCTTCAGGCGTTTCCAGCACCATTATTTCGACCGTAATCCGGAACTGTTCGACCGTTTGTTCACGGAAGGGCAGCGCCCGCGCGCGCTGATGGTGGCCTGTTGCGATTCGCGCTGCGACCCCGGGGTGCTGACCGACAGCGAACCCGGCGACCTGTTCGTGGTGCGCAATGTCGCCAATCTTGTTCCACCCTATATTCAGGCGACCGATTACGCCGGCACCACTTCCGCCATCGCGTTTGCGATATGCAATCTGGGCGTGGAGCATGTTATTGTCATGGGGCATTCACGATGCGGAGGCATCCGCGCGTTGTTGGAAAACAGGTCGCCCGAATGCGACGAGGAGCGACTCATTGCGAAATGGCTGGGAATCGCCGAGGATGCCCGGCAACGGGTGTTGAAGGAGCTGCCGGGCAAACCTCATGCAACCCAGGCGCGCGCCTGCGAGCAAGCCTCCATCCTAGAGTCCCTGGAAAATCTGATGTCTTATCCATGGATCAGTCGGCGCGTCAATGAGGGTGCGCTGGCGCTGCATGGCTGGTATTTCGACATGGAAAATGGCGCGCTGATGCAATATGACAGCGATGCAGGGGAATTCCGCGTGATGGATCTGCACCTCGAAGGGTGCGAGAAACATTCGGAGGAACCGCTCCTGCCGCAACGCTTGTTTAAAAACTGGGAATCCAACACGCCGCTGTGAAATTATGCATGAGTTGCTCCAACACCGGCACTGATTTCGACTACAAATTATCCGCAGGTGTTGGCCGCAAGGCATCTCATCAATCCAGATAATCCATTAGGACGTAGGTCGGGCTTCAGCCCGACCGCTTCGGCAGGCTCAGGACAGGCATGTCGGGTTAAAACCCGACCTACAACCCGTTGATTTTGCAATGTCTCAAGAGCTAAGGGATACAGAAATTACAAACGTACCGTTTGGTCATGAACCTCACGATGAGGTAGGTCGGGATTCATCCCGACGGGGTTGGGTTATGCGGCGCTCTGTCGGGATGAATCCCGACCTACGAAACCCGCCCCCGATTCATAAAAGGTACTTT
>JAUYJO010000142.1 GCA_030700315.1 Gallionella sp. | reverse complement strand
TGGGAATAAAAAACAATGGGAGATTGATTGCTTTTTCAACGCTTAATGAACTGGCTCATGGCTTTTTTCTGGGGCGCGATTGTTTGTTCTTGCGCGATTGATGCGCAACGGCCAGCACGATCACTTTCGTAGGTGTCAGCTTGTAGATGATCGAATAGGGAAATGTTGAGAGTACGAGTTTGCGTGTGCCCGCCCTCGCCCAAGGTTTGCCCATCAGGGGAAAGTCTAACAGTCCGTCCGCCGAGTCGGTTATGTATTCGATTACTCGTAACGCTGCTGATGGATTTTCTTGCTCGATAAAGGCTTTGATGGCTTTTAAGTTGAAGGTTGCGCGGGTGGCGTACTCAACCCTTCTTAACATTTTTTAAGCCCAGCATTTTTTTTACTTCATCGGCTGAGTGAACTCGCCCGGCATCTGCGTCCGCCAGTCCTGCATCAACTTCTGCAAGCAACCATTCTTCATAATCTAGACGATCTTTAACGGCTTGCTTGACGATTGACGCAGGTGTTGCGCGTGTGCCAGCGGTGAATTTGTTCAGTCTGTTGAGAAGGGATTGTGGAAGTTCAATTGCATGGCTCATGGTGCGCCCTCCAAAGCTTTATTGCTTGTCTCGAATTTTACACGAAAGAAGATTAAAGTGGATTCCCATTAGCCGACCTGAATAATGAGTGATTTTAATGAGTGGATGGATACGCTCTCCACAGACCAACGATTACGGTGAATCCTATGCCGATAAAGTTCGGATTAAATTCAGAAATCAAACGGGGGGCAACATTGCAATTGCGCACCATGCCGGATAGGAACGCGGAATTAAAGGGGCCGTGTTCGAATTGAATTTTACAACTGGCAACGCTACTCCAAATCCCTTGAAGAATAACCGGGGACAGACCACGGATAAATACTCGGGAATCATTTCGCCGCCACTAAAACACAGCCACGGCAATTTTCCGTTGCTTGGCATTGCGCGCAAATACGTCATCGAGTGTTGCCATGCGTTTCACGTTGGCCTGCAACGCGCTAGCCATATGTAACGCATCGCCCGCGCGCAAACCTGTTGCGGCATCCAGGGTTAAAAACGCTGCTTTGTGGAATATGTCCGTGTCAGGCGATAACAGCGTCAGGTCATTGGTACATAGGCGCTGGAAATTTTGCCACGCGATCTGCGCTTCTTCTGTCGTGATCTGCCCCGTGCGCTGCTTTATACCCAATGCGCTGGCGAATTCGGTTACGCACCACGCCGATGAAACAAGCTTGTCTTTACACTTGGCGTACCAGCGGGATACGTCTTCGCTTTTCGGCTCGTTCACGCAGAGCGCCACCAGCACACTGGTATCTACGTAGCAAACCATTAGTAGCGCGCCCTACCGCGCAGCTCGTCCATTACAGACGTACCCATTTTCATGCTTTGCCGCATTTGCGTCAGCCCGGCAATGAATGCTTTACGATCCCAAGGTTCGGCGCGTATCGTCATCGTGCCGTCGGCTGCCAAACTGGCTTGAACCGTGTCGCCTTCTTTCAATCCGGTGCGGCGGATATATTCCATCGGTATGCGTACCGCCAGACTGTTGCCCCACTTGGCTATATGCAGATTCATGTTTTCTCCTTTATGGATATACGGTTGCGTGTATCCATTATAACCGACAAGCGGTTTGGTTCGGAATAAATTTAGCTGCCTTGAAATCTCAGGAAATCTCAGTGTCGGAGTCGAATTGTTTTATTGGTGAAGCTGTAGGAATTAAACACAAGCTGCCGGTCGTCCTTTCCAACGCGCTGCACCGCTCGCCACTGCCGCTTTATCTCTTGCCGATTGCACCGGATAAACAGCGCATACAGCAATCAATGCGGCCCATTTTCTGGAAATGGCGGATACCGCCCTTTACAGCGCCAAGCATGACGGGCGAAATTGCGTACGCCAACTGGCAACCCCGGAATGCGGCAAACCTTGCATGGGTGTCAGTTTTTCTCCTTCTACCTTACTGGTGTAATTCCAATTCCCCATCAGATAGAGCAGTATCGTAGGGCGGGTTCCACCCGCCGGGCAAAGATGTAGGGCGGAAAAGCGAAGCGGCTTCCGCCGTATGAGATTTACATTCGGCGGATAACGCTTCGCTCATCCGCCCTACGACAGACCCTTCGACCCAAGCAGTTACGCACCCGGTTGTATCATCGTGCGCACAGCGCACTAGGCGCTTTCCCCCAGCACTAAACTCTACTCGAACACCCGCCCCTCGCCCGCTTCCTCGTGGGTTTTCCCGTCGCGGATGTGGTAAATGCGCTTGAAGGTTGGAATGATTTTCTCGTCGTGGGTGACGACGATGATGGCGGTGTGATACTGCTGCGCCATTTTATTGAGGATGCGGATCACGGATAGCGCGCGTTCGCTGTCGAGCGGCGCGGTGGGCTCGTCGGCGAGGATCACCGGCGGATGATTGACCAGCGCGCGGGCGATGGCGACGCGCTGCTGCTCGCCGCCGGAAAGTTGCGACGGCATGGCCTTGGCGCGATGCGCGACATCCAGCGCGTCGAGCAATTCAAGCGCGCGCTTGCGCGCTTCGGCGTTGGGACGTCCGGCCAGCATCGGCAGCAGCGCGACATTGTCGGTGACATCGAGAAATGGGATCAGGTACGGTGCCTGAAACACGAAACCGATTTTGTCGCGGCGCAGCGCGCGCAAATCGGCGATTTTCCATTTATCTTCGTAGATCACCTGCTCGCCCAGGGTCATCCGCCCGGCACTCGGCTCGATCACCGCGCCGAGACACTTGAGCAGCGTGGTCTTGCCGGAGCCGGATGGACCGACCAGCCCGACCACTTCGCCGGGCGCGACCTGCATATCCACGCCCTTGAGCGCATCGACGGCGGTATCGCCTTCGCCGTAGCGTTTGCGCAATCCGGCGATGCGGATGCCTTTTTCATGCGGGTCAGCCACCGATCGCCTCCGCCGGGTCAACCTTGAGCGCGGCGCGGATCGCCAGCACGCTGGCCAGCATGCAGATCACCACCACGATGGCGAAACCGCGCGCCGCATCGCCCGGTATGAGCAACACATATTTCGGAAAAATCGGTGCCCAGAGCGTGGCGGCGATCTTGCCCACCACGAAGCCGATCACGCCCAGCCCGACCGCCTGCTGCATGATCATCCCTGCGATCGTGCGGTTGCGCGTGCCGATCAGCTTCAGCACCGCGATTTCGCGGATCTTGCCCATAGTCAGCGTGTAGATGATGAAGGCGACGATGGCCGCGCTGACGACGGAGAGGATCACCAGAAACATGCCGATCTGCTTGGCCGAGGTGGCGATCAGCTTGCCGACCAGTATCCCCTCCATCTGCGCGCGGGTAAAGACCTGCAAGCGCTTCCAGCGGCGGATCGGCTCGGCCACTTCCTCAGGCGCGTAGCCGGGTTCGATCTGCACCAGCACGGCGTTGACGTAGGGGTTGGCGCTTTGCGAGGCGAGCACCGCATCCAGCAGGCCGGGCGTGCCGGGGCGGTTGAAAGCGGGGTTCTCCGCGGTGCGGCGGCGCTGCCGGGCGACGGCGTCGTTGTCCTTGAGAAATTGCGCCTCCTGCGCATCCTTCAGCGGGATGAACACCATCGGGTCGCCGCTCGACGACACCATGCGCCGCGTCAGCCCGACCACGGTGTAATGGCTGCGGCGGATCTGCACGTCGTCGCCGAGTTTGAATCCCGAGGCGATATCTGCAACGGCTTCGTAATGGCCGCGCGTGATCTGGCGTCCGGCCACCAGAAAGGTGGGTTGTCCCGGTTCGCCCGCCCTGCCCGGCTCGATGCCGACCACCATCGCGCGCACATCGCGCCCACCCTGGCGCACCTGCGTGGTCAGGTAGGTGACGTTGGCGGCGCGCGACACGCCGGGCATGCCCCGGATGCCACGATAAGTATCGTCGTACAGGCTGGACGATTCGGCGTAGGGGCCGAGCGTATCCTGCTGCACCACCCACAGATCGGCGCCGCTGTTGTCGAGCAGCACCTTGGCATCGTCCACCATGCCGCGATAAATACCGGCCATGGACAGCGTCACGCCGATCAGCAGCCCCAGCCCCATGCCGGTAAAGACAAACTTGCCCCAGGAATGCAGCAGATCGCGCCCGGCCAGACTGATCATGGCGACACGCCCGGCAAGCGCTCCACCACCTTGACGCGGCTGTTCCCGTCAATCGCGCGCTGGCGATACACCACCACGCGCGCGCCGGGTTCGATCCCGTCGAGGATTTGCACCCGCCCGTCGAGATCGGTCGCACCCGTCTTGACCGGCGCGAAACGCAGCGCTCCGTCTTCGATCAGCCACACGCCGAGATGCCCATCGACGCGCTGTATGCTGGCGTTCGGCACCACTGGCGCGGCCGGTGTTTCCGGCAAGGCGATGGTGACTTCGGCCAGTTCGCCGAGCGGCGGCAGTTCCGGCAGGCTGTCGAACGCCACCTTGGCCAGAGTTTCCTCGGTCACCGCATCGGCCAGCGGCTCCACGCGCAGCACGCGCCCGGCGAGCGTCTGCCCGGCGCGCGAGCGCAGCGCGATGCGCACCGGCAATCCGGCGCGCAGGCCGGACACGCGCAACTGGTCGAAGCGCACGTTGATCCACAGGTTGGCCGGGTCGATGATTTCCACCACCGCCTGTCCGGCCACCACCGTCGTGCCGGAATCGGCATGGCGCGCCACCACCAGACCGTCAACCGGCGCGATCAGGTGCAGGTTGGCGCGTTGCCGGATCAATCCTGCATGCTCGGAACGGACGCGTTCCAATTCCTGGCGCGCGGCGTCCAAGTTGGCGCGCGCGGCGGCAAAGCCCGCCTCGGCGATTTGCTGCTCCTGGCGTTTTGCGCCCGCCCCCTCCTCGCTCACCGCGTGTGACTCCAGCAGTTTTTCGTAGCGCCCCGCCTGCTTCCCGGCATAATCCCTGCGCGCCGCCGCTTCCTGGGTCTGCGCGTCGGTGCCAAGCACGGCGGCCTCGGCGCGTTTGAGCGCACTCGCCTGCGCGGCGATGCGCTCGTCCACATCCACCGGATCCATTTCGCCCAACGCCTGCCCGGCGCGCACCTTGTCGCCCACCTCCACGTCAACTTGCCTGATCCGCCCGGCTGCGGTCGGGCCGATTTTGTGGGTGTAGCGCGACTCGACCGTGCCGATGCCGAACAAGGCCGGCGCGAGGGCGCGGCTCTCGACCGTTATCACCGTCACCGGAATGGACGCCAGCGGGCCGGAGCGCAGCACGACATAAACGAACAGCGCCAGCAGCGGCACGAGCACCGCCAGCAACGCCAGCTTGCGGCCATTAGTCGTGAGGAATCTTTTCATCGCACGCTCCCGATGCCACGGCGGTAGATGGCGAAAGCGCCCGGCGCGTCCACGCGCATCCGCTCGGTATTTCCGGCCAGCAGCGACTGCATGATCAAGCCCTGAATGGCGCCGATGAACAGCGTGGCGGCGGCGGCGGTATCGACTTCGTTGTCCAGCTCGCCCTGCGCCTTGCCTTTCACGATGAGCACAGCCAGGCGCTTGCTGTAGCGCTCAATCAGCGTGCGCGCCATGCGTTTCGCGGGCGTATCCACGGCGCGCTGCAATTCGCCGAACAACATGCGCGGCACGCCGGGATGCTGCGCGACAAAATCGATATGCGTCATGAACACCGCCTCCAGCCCCGCGAGCGGCGATGCGGCGGCCTGCGCCGCCTTGTCCACCCGCGCCAGCAGCCGCTCGGCCACCCACTCCATCACCGCCTGCAAAATCGCATCCTTGCTGGGAAAGTGGCGGAACAGCGCGCCCTGCGTCAGACCCATGTGTTTGGCGATCGCCGCCGTGGTGATCTCGCCCGGATTTTGTTCGGCGGCCAGCGCGATCACCGCTTCCACGGTAACGGCGCGGCGCTCGTCCGCAGGAAGGTGTTTGGAGCTGATTTCCATGATAAATTCCAAAGTAAGTATTTGGTTACTATCTTATAGGAATTTGAGGTTACGTCAAGACGTTATCGCACGGGATCAATAGTGAAGGGGAAATCGACGATAAGGCTATTGTTTTTTGCGCAGGCGCAACAGCCACAGCACATAGCCGGACAAGGCATAGCCCAGGAACAGCGCGAACAATACGCCGGGCGGGTAGCTGGAAATCAGGATGAAGAACAGCGCGATCAGAAAGATCGCCACGAAGGGCACACTTTTGCGCATGTTCAGGTCTTTGAAGCTGTAGAACGGCAGGTTGCTGACCATGCTCAAGCCGGCGAACACCGTCAGCGCCGCCGCATACCAGCGCAGCTCGCCGCCTTTGAAGCCGTAATCCAGCATCACCCAGACGAAGCCCGCCACCAAGGCGGCGGCAGCCGGGCTGGGCAAGCCCTGAAAATAACGCTTATCGACCACATCGATGTTGGTGTTGAAGCGCGCCAGGCGCAACGCGGTGGCGGCGCAGTAAATGAACGCGGCGAACCAGCCCCACTTGCCCAGCCCTTTCAATGCCCATTCGTACATGACCAACGCCGGCGCAACGCCGAACGAAACCATGTCGGACAGGCTGTCATATTCGGCGCCAAATTCGCTTTGCGTGTGCGTCAGCCGCGCCACACGGCCATCCAGCCCGTCCAGCACCATGGCGATAAAAATCGCCACCGCCGCAAATTCGAAGCGGAAATTCATCGCCTGCACAATGGCGTAAAAACCGGCGAACAGCGCGCCGGTCGTGAACAGGTTGGGCAGCAGGTAAATGCCGCGCCTGCGCAGGTTCATCGGCTTGCGGGTATCGAATTCGTCCATGCGGTTAATGTGAAATTCGCGTAGCGATTCGTTTGCCTTGCTGCGCACCCCTCGCTTCGCTCTCCCCGCTTGCGGGATAACCAGCGACTTGGCTGGCGTATTTTGCCAGCTTAGTCGAATGGCTAGGAGTTCCACCAGAGGATTGAGGTGAGGGAACGGACATAGTAAGTTTCATTTTAAATAGATGGCTACTTGCCATGTCAGTTAGATTAACCTAAAACAGCAGTTGACGAAAAATTTGACATATTTGGCATTACCTACGAAAACCGCCACTTTTCTGGTTCCGGTTTGCCCGGCTTAGGCCAACACGGCCAAGATAGTCGTAGTAGCCGATACCTTGTCGCCGATGCTGACTTTCACGGCAGCATCCAGCGGCAGATAAACATCCACGCGCGAGCCGAAGCGTATGAAACCGTAGCGTTGGCCGCGCGCCAGCACATCGCCTGCCTTGATGTAGCACAGGATACGCCGCGCGATCAGCCCCGCCACCTGCACGAAGGTCACGGTCTGCGCATCTGCGGTCTTCAGCACCACCGCATTGCGCTCGTTCTCTGCGGAAGCCTTGTCGAGATCGGCATTCACGAACTTGCCGGGAAAATACTGCACCTTTTCCACGGTACCATCCACCGGGCTGCGGTTGGAATGCACGTTGAACACGTTCATGAACACGCTGATCAAAATCGCCTCGCGTTGCCCGTAGGGATCCTGTGTGCGCTCGACCTTGATAACTCGGCCATCCGCCGGCGACAGCACCGCACCGGCATCCTGCGGAATTTCGCGTGGCGGGTCGCGGAAAAATTGCACCACGAACAGCACGACGATCCAGGCCAGCAGCTCAGGAATACCGCCGGTAAGGACGGATAACAGCAGCGCAACGGCGATGGAGCCGATCAGAAACGGCCAGCCCTCGCGGGCGATAATTGGGTGGGGATAATTTTTCATTGGTAAGGGATAAGGGTGAAGGGGTAAGGGTGAAAAAGCGTGGGATGCACTGCCTTTACCCTTCTCCCTTCCCTCTTCCCCCTTTTCTAGTTTTTAGACTGATCGACCAGCTTGTTCTTGCCGATCCACGGCATCATCGCGCGCAACTGGCCACCGACCTGCTCGATCGGATGCTCTGCATTCAAGCGGCGGCGCGCGGTCATTTCCGGGTAGTTGGTGCGCCCTTCCAGAATGAACTGCTTGGCATAGGAGCCGTTCTGGATGTTCTTCAGGCATTCTTTCATCGCGGCACGCGCCTGATCGCCGATGACACGCTGGCCGGTGACATATTCGCCATATTCCGCGTTGTTGGAAATCGAGTAGTTCATATTGGCGATACCGCCTTCGTACATCAGATCGACGATCAACTTCAGTTCGTGCAGGCATTCAAAGTAGGCCATTTCCGGCGCGTAACCCGCTTCGGTCAGCGTCTCGAAACCTGCCTTGACCAGTTCTACCGCGCCACCGCACAACACGGCCTGCTCGCCGAACAAATCGGTTTCAGTTTCTTCGCGGAAATTGGTTTCAATCACACCGCCCTTGGTGCCGCCGTTGGCTGCCGCATAAGACAACGCAATGTCTTTGGCCTTGCCGGACTTGTCCTGATACACCGCGATCAGCGTCGGCACGCCGCCACCCTTGAGGTACTCGGAACGCACGGTATGGCCGGGGCCTTTCGGCGCGATCATGATCACGTCCACATCTGCGGGCGGCACGATCTGGTTGTAGTGGATATTGAAGCCATGGGCGAACGCCAGTGCGGCGCCGGACTTCAAGCTCTTCTCAACAGAGTCTTGATAAATTTGCGCCATGGTCTCGTCGGGCAGCAGCAGCATCACCACATCGGCACCCTTCACGGCATCGGCGATCTCGGCGACCTTGTGACCGGCGGTTTCGGCCTTGGCCCAGGATGCCCCGCCCTTGCGCAAACCAACCGTCACATTGACGCCGGATTCCTTCAGATTCTGCGCATGAGCATGGCCTTGCGAACCGTAGCCGATGATGGTTACCTGCTTGCCCTTGATCAGGGAAAGGTCCGCGTCTTTGTCGTAATAAACTTTCATGTTGCCCTCTTTGGTTAAAAATTAGTCATTAGTTGGTAGGGTGGGCACGTTCTTTGTGCCCACGCCGGAAAACGGTGGGCACATGAAACGTGCCCACCCTACAGTTTCAAAATCCGGTCGCCGCGCCCGATGCCGGAAGCGCCGGTACGCACCGTTTCCAGGATCAGGTCACGGCCTATCGCCTCCAGGAAACTGTCCAGCTCGGCGCATGTGCCGGTCAGTTCGATGGTGTAGATATGCCCGTTTACATCGATGATGCGCCCGTGAAAACTATTCGTCACACGCTGCAATTCTTCACGCGCATCGCCTGCGGCACTCACCTTGACCAGCATCAGCTCGCGCTCCAGATGCTCGCCTTCGCTCAAATCGATCATCGCCGCGACATCCACCAGCTTGTTGAGCTGCTTGTTGATCTGCTCGATCACCGCATCCGAGCCGCTGGTGACGATCGTCATGCGCGACAGGGTCGGGTCTTCGGTCGGCGCAACCGACAAGGATTCGATATTGTAACCGCGCGCCGAGAACAGACCCGCCACGCGCGACAACGCACCCGCCTCGTTTTCCATCAACAGGGAAATGATGTGCCGCATTACAGCTCCTCCGCCAGAATGATCTGCGACAAACCCTTGCCGCCTGGAACCATCGGGTAAACGTTTTCCGTCGGGTCGGTTCTGAAATCCAAGAACACCAGGTCGTGTTTGCGCGCGAACGCCTCTTTGAGCGCCGGTTCGACATCTGCCGGTTTTTCGATACGCATGCCGACATGCCCGTAGGCCTCGGCCAGCTTGACGAAATCCGGCAGCGCGTTCATGTAAGTCTCGGAATAACGGTTGCCGTGGAAGAACTCCTGCCACTGCCGCACCATGCCCAGATAGCCGTTGTTGAGCGCGATAATCTTGATCGGCAGATGGAATTGTTTGCAGGTAGACAACTCCTGAATATTCATCTGGATACTGCCCTCGCCGGTCACGCAGGCGACCGTTGCGCCGGGGTTGACCATCTGCACGCCCATCGCCGCTGGCAAGCCGAAACCCATCGTGCCCAGGCCGCCGGAAGTGACCCAGCGGCGCGGCTTGTCGAACTTGTAATACTGCGCCGCCCACATTTGATGCTGGCCGACGTCGGTCGTGATAAACGCATCGCCGCCGGTGATTTCATGCAGTTTCTCGATCACGAATTGCGGCTTGATGATCTCCGAGGAATTCTTGTAACGCAGCCCGCCGCCTACGGCGCGCCACTCGTCCACCTGCTTCCACCATACAGCCATATCCGCTGTGTTGGGCGTCTGCCTGCTGCCGCGCAGCACTTCCAGCAACTCGTCCAATACCAGCTTGACGTCGCCGACAATGGGCAGATCCACCTTAACGCGCTTGGCAATCGAGGATGGGTCGATATCGATGTGAATGATCTTGCGCGGCACTTCGGCAAAATGTTCGACGTTGCCGATCACGCGGTCGTCGAAGCGCGCACCGACCGCCAGCAGCACATCGCAATGCTGCATCGCCATGTTGGCTTCATAGGTGCCGTGCATCCCCAGCATCCCGACAAAGTGCCTGTCGCTGGCAGGGAAACCGCCCAGGCCCATCAGCGTATTGGTGCAAGGGAAATCCAGCAAGCGCACCAGATCGGTCAATTGCGCGGAGGCATCGGACAGCACCACGCCACCGCCCGCATAGATCATCGGCCGCTTGGCTTCCAGCAGCATCTGCGCCGCGCGCCTGATCTGCCCGCTGTCGCCATTGCCCGCAGGGTGATAGGAACGGATGGTCACGCTCTCCGGGTACTCGAAGGCAGTTCGATGGTTGGAAACATCCTTGGGAATATCCACCAATACCGGACCGGGGCGACCCGACTTGGCGAGATAAAACGCCTTCTTGATGGTCGAAGCAATATCCTTGACATCCTTGACCAGGAAATTGTGTTTTACGCACGGACGGGTGATACCTACCGCATCGACTTCCTGGAAGGCATCTTCGCCGATTGCCCCAGTCGGAACCTGGCCGCTGATGACCACCATCGGCGTGGAATCCATGTAGGCGGTGGCGATGCCGGTCACCGCGTTGGTCAGCCCCGGCCCGGAAGTGACCAGCGCCACACCCACCTTATCGGAAGAGCGCGCGTAGCCATCAGCCGCATGCACCGCCGCCTGCTCGTGACGTACCAGCACATGCTTGACCTTATCCTGCTGAAACAGCGCGTCGTAAATAAACAACACCGCGCCACCGGGATAGCCAAACACGTATTCGACCTTCTCCTCCTGCAAACAGCGGATCAGTATCTCCGCGCCACTCAACTCCATCTTGTTCACCTTGTCATTCCTGCCCATAAAGAACCGCGTAAGATAAAGGCTGGCGACGTTTTGGTCAACCAACTAAAGCAGTTGTCTTGAACAACCCGCGTAATTCCACGATAATGCGCGCCCTTTACCGAACCGGTAATCCCACATTAAATCCCCGGGTTTCCCCAATGAAAAAGCCGACCAGAGAAAGCCTAACCTCCAAGAATCCCGCCACATCCAATCGCCGCATGGCGCTGCTGGCACTGTTATGCCCACTGGCAATCGCGGGCTGCGGCGACATTCCCGCTCTCACGCCGCCCGTATTCGACATGACGCGCCTCAACCTGGACGGCAGCGTAAACGACGGCAAGGACTTTGCCAAACAACCGTGGGCATGCGTCAAGGACAACCAGTCAGGCCTGGTCTGGGAAGTAAAAAGGACAGGCCCCGGCCTGCACAGCATCGACAACACCTACACTTGGCTCGACCCGAACCCGGACAGCAACGGCGGCTGGGCAGGCACAGTCAATGGCGGAACTTGCACCGGCAGCGATTGCGACACCCTGTCTTACGCCAAAGCGGTCAACGCGGAAAAACTTTGCGGCTTTACGGACTGGTATCTGCCGAGCCGTTATGAATTGAACACCATCGTGGACCCCAGCGTTTTCTATCCCGGCCCCACCCTCTCCAAAGCCTTTTTCCCGGAATCCCTGCCCGGAAAATACTGGACCGACACAACCTTCAAAACCCGCCGCGCCGGCGCCTGGGTATGGCGTCTCGATTATGGCAGCGATTACGTTGCAGAAAAAAGCGAAGCGCTAAGCGCCAGGTTAACCCATGCCACCGTGAAAAAAACCGGCGAGCAGGCAATACGGTCTACGCTTGAATAAAGCGCCTGCTCAAATAAGCATGCTGCGGCAGCTTTACCGTGATGGTTATCTGAGCGACAAAACAAACTCCACCATGGTCTCGATATCGTCATCGCCGAGTTTCGCGTAGGCCGGCATGGCATCCTTGCCCCAAACGCCGCCTTTGCTGCCCTTCTTGATAATCACGGCCATCCTGTCTGGCGCGCTGGTATCGTCTTTGTATTTCCTGCCAATTTCTCTCAGCGACGGCCCCAGAATCCTCTTGTCCATGCCATGGCAATTAAAACAACCCTTCTTCTTGGCCAGCGCCTTGAACGCCGCCGCATCCACCGCCGCCCCCGCCTGACCCGCAAACATCAACACCGTCGCGGCTGCCGCAATACCGACCCATTTCACCTTCATAATAATCTCCTTAACAAACAACTCTGGCAAACTTCCAGCAGCCTGGCTTTTCCAGCAAATCTTTTCCAGCAAATCTCGTGACACACCACGCCATCGTGCTACGCTACCGCCCACTTTCTCCGAATATTAAAACACAAATTGCATGGCACTTTCAGGCCAATTTTGATGGTTAACCAAGTGGCTTGCTCGCCATTCGAATACGGCTGAACATGGACTGGAGCTTAAAGAATTGGCGCAGGCGGCATATCTTGCGGCACGCGACACTGCCGGATGAAGCGTGGCGCGCCGCCGTTTCCGGATTGCCCGTGTTGCTCGGGCTATCGGAAAATGAACTGGAACGCCTGCGCGAACTTGTCACCTTATTCCTCAACGAAAAACAGATGGTCGCGGCCGGCGGATTTGCCCTGGACAACGACATGCGGATCAAGATCGCCGCCCAGGCCTGCCTGCCGATACTCAATCTCTGCCTGGATTATTATGCGGGCTGGGTGTCGGTCATAGTCTATCCCGGCGAATTCGTGCCGGAACACGAATTCATGGACGAGGCCGGCGTGGTGCATGTCGTCCGCGACGCGACGCTGGGTGAATCCTGGGAGCGCGGGCCAGTGGTTCTGTCGGGTGCCGATGCCGTGCGCGGCGGAGAACACGACGGCATCAACGTGGTGATCCACGAATTCGCCCACAAGCTGGATATGCTGAACGGCGCGATGAACGGCTTCCCGCCGCTGCACCGCGAGATGCAGCAGGAACAATGGGCACAAATCTTTACCACGGCCTACGCCGACTTCTGCGCCCAGGTGGAAAGAGGCTTGGAAACGGCGCTTGACCCATACGGTGCCGAAAGCCCGGCAGAATTTTTCGCCGTGACCAGCGAGGCATTTTTTGAAACGCCACATATCCTGCAACAGAATTACCCTGACGTGTACCGACAACTGGCTGCCTTTTATCGCCAGGATCCGGCCTTGCGCACGGAGGCCGGGTGCGGATGATCTGGCACATAGTCTGGTGATCGAATGGGCGAGCGAGCATCAGGCCGAATTGTTGGAAAACTGGAATGCCCTGCGCACGACGGGGCAGTTTCATCGGATCGCCCCGCTGATCTAATTCCATTTCCAGTTAAAGAAGCCTATAATCACGATCACCAATAGTGGTGGAGATGATCTATGGCAAGGCTGGCAGGTGGGCATGAGTTTTTAGAAGCGGCTGTCACACAAGCGGCTAACGCAAAGACAATCAGCGA
>JAUYJO010000136.1 GCA_030700315.1 Gallionella sp. | reverse complement strand
ACGGGGATCCGTTGTCCGCGCGAAAGAAGCAGGCGTGGATGCCATCTGGCCTGGCTGTGATCTTGTCCCGCAAACACCGATCCAAAATATCAAAACCCTTTTGCAAATATAATTCAAATCATCTTTTCTCTTATAATTGAGAAATGCTAAAACTCAACCCCAAGAAATCCACCCCCTTACTTTTCGCGGTGGTGACTGTAGTGGCCTATGGTCTTCTTCTCCCATTCACAGGCTTTTATTGGGATGATTGGCCCTTTGCATGGATCGCAAATTTTCTTGGTGCGGCGGAATTCAACCCGGCCTTCGCGCCCTTTCGCCCATTTCTCGGTCCCATTTTTTATTTCACCACAAGTTTAATCCCACCCGTGCCGCTTTACTGGCAGATCTTTGCGCTGGTCATTCGCTTCATCATCGGCATCAGCGCGTGGTGGATGTTCAAACAGATCTGGCCTGCTCAACAAAGGATCGGATTGATCGCCGCGCTATTCATCTTGATTTTTCCTGGTTACAGCCAGCACTGGGTTGCACTGACGCACATCAATCAGGAACTCATCCCGTTTATTTTTTATCTGCTTTCATTTGGTTTTACCTTCAAAGCACTGCGCGCAGAAAAACCACTTGCCTATACAGTCATCGCATTGCTTCTGCAGCTCTGCGGCATCTTCCCCACAGAATATTTCTTCGGCCTTGAAGGTTTACGCTTCCTCTTTTTATTTTTCTTCTTTCAAGGAAGCTTGATTGAGCGATTCACAAAAACCTTAAAAGTCTGGTGGCCCTATTTGCTGATCTGGATGCTCAATGCCGCATGGCTGATCTACTATTACAAATTCGGTCCTTACAATTCCTACGAAGTCACAGCCGCGCAGTCACCCGATAAAATTTATTTTTTGACTGAAGCGCTGGATGCTATTTGGAAAGCAGGATTCTACATCTGGGCCCAAGTGCTCGTTTTGACATTCCGCTCCCTGCCCGCGCCCGCTTCCCTCTAAACCCTCGGCCTGATTGCGCTTTCATTGACAGTGCTCACGCCTTATCTGCTCCGCTGCGCACAAACAGAAGAAAGCCATGAAAAGTCACGCTTCGCGTCCATTTCATTGATCGTCATCGGTGTCATTGGAATATTGCTCGGCAGGCTGCCGTCCCTGGCCGCAGGTCTTCCGCTGACATTGCAATCTTCGTTTGACAGATTTATGGTCTCCATGATGATCGGTGGAAGCTTACTCACGCTCGGAATAGTAGAATTGCTGATCAAGAACCAGCGCATTAAGATAACCATCTTCGCCCTACTGATCTCTCTTGGCATCGGTCAGCAATTCTTCAACGCCAACATCTTCCGCAGGGATTGGGAAAAGCAAGGGGAAATCTACTGGCAAATGGCCTGGCGCATGCCCGCATTGGAACCGAATACTGTCCTGCTCACCCACCAAATGCCGATTGATTATGAAACCGATCTCTCGTTCACTGCCCCGATCAATTGGATCTACGCTCCCGAATATACCCGCTCAGACCTTCCTTATATGCTGCTCTATACTGAAAAACGATTGGGCGGCCCAACGCTGCCCGCGCTTGAGCCAGGTATTGATATTACCTACCCCTACCGTACTGTCAACTTCCGCAGTTCCACGTCAAATGCGGTTGTGATCTACATGCCGCAAAATGGCTG
>JAUYJO010000133.1 GCA_030700315.1 Gallionella sp. | reverse complement strand
TAGTGATCAGTAATCAGTGATCACCAATCAAGTAATCAGCGATCAAGTAATTGGACTTCGGAAGTTGAATAACCCCGAAGTCTGTTTTCATTTATAATTTCAACGCACCGATTTCCTTGCAGCCGTGTTTCCATGTTTGCGTTTTTACATTTCCCATTCAAAGGAATAACCTATGACGATTTCTGCAATAGCCCATAAGCCAAATCCCTTGCGCGTGATCGCCGCATGGGGCGTGCATCTTTTTACAGCGCTGGGCGCAGTCTGCGGCTTGCTAGCGATCCTGGCCATTTTTGACCAGAACTGGCGCGCGATGATCATTTGGATGATCGTGGCCATGCTGATAGACGGTTTTGACGGGATGCTGGCGCGTTGGGCGGATGTAAAAACTTATGCAAGCGAAATTGACGGCGCACTGCTCGATAACATTCTCGATTATCTCAACTACGTGCTGGTGCCTGCCATCTTTCTGATCGAAGCGGATGTGTTGCCGGCGGGCGTCCGCCTGTTAGGTGCATGTTCCATTTTGTTGACTTCGGCATATCAATTCACGCAAACTGATGCGAAAACCGACGACCACCATTTCAAGGGTTTCCCGTCCTATTGGAATGTGGCTGCACTCTACATGCTTTTGATGAACCTGCCGCAATGGCTGAATTTTGGTTTTCTGATGTTGTTCAATGTCATGGTTTTTATTCCGATTAAATATATTTACCCCACCCGCAATAGTTATTTGCGAACGCTGACGCTTGCGCTGACTTATCTTTACGGCGCCATTGGAATTTGGGGTTTGATCCAGTATCCCAGCCATCCGAAATGGGTCGTCTGGGCTTCGTTTATTTATGTTGCCTATTACATTGTCTTGAGCATAATTCCTAAAAGATCAAATGCAAATTGACATTGTTGTAAAAGATAAAAAAGCGCTCAAGCCGCAATCCCCGGCGGCCAGGAAGTCGTCTGAGCAGGAAGGCTAAATGCAAATTGAGATTGTTACAAAAGCAGATGATGAACTTTATGAGGCTTTTCAACGCCTCGTCCCTCAACTGACCGACAACAATCCGCCTCCTTCACTGGACGATTTATCTGCTCTCCTCCGAGATACAGCTTCCACGCTGATGGTGGCTCGCAATGAAAATGGCGATATTGTTGGCGCGTTGACTCTCGCAGTCTACCGCGTACCGACGGGCATCCGCTCGGTCATTGAAGATGTGATCGTGGATATTTCAGCGCGCGGAGAGGGAATTGGTGAAGCCTTGATGCGGCGGGCCATCGAACTAGCTCGTGAAAAAGGCGCAAGCAATATCACGCTTACTTCCAATCCCATGCGCAAAGCGGCGAATAAACTTTATCTGAGGGTGGGATTTACGAAAAGGGAAACGAATGCGTACCAAATTAAATTGTAATATTTTCCCGCTCTCTGCCGACTAAAATCCTTATTACGTTTATGTGATCTCTTGATATTTTATAAACCGGTGTTTTACCATGCTAATATCGCTGTATTCGCCCCGATATTCCTCGGGGAGTAATTTCGCAAGTTCGTACATCATCTCGTCCACAATTTTCTGACGGATTTCACCATTGACTTTGATACCCTCGACATTGATCGTAAATGGCTCGCCAACGCGGATATGAAAATCTGTGCGTTTCAAGCGTTTCAAGTTTTTTAGATAAACCTCGCCGCCCCAGTGAGCAACGGGGATGATTGGCGCGCCTGAATGCAGCGCGATCATGGCTGTCCCAGGCATGGCGCGTTTGAGTTTCCCTGTTTTGTTGCGCGTGCCTTCGGGAGCCAGCCCAAAGATCTTTCCATCTTCCAAAGCTTTCAACGCATGTTTAAGCGCTTTCATATCTGCCTCGCCGCGGCGGACAGGGATTGCTCCCCAGACACCAAAGACCCAGCGCAGAAACCAGTTATCCCATGATTCCACTTTTGCCCAGCCCGTCAACGGACGAGGTTGCAGATGCGCGAATAACATCGGCACTTCGATCTGTCCCGTGTGGTTTGCAATTGCGATCAATGGACCCTGCATTGGGAATTTGTGCAAGTCTGGCGCATCCAGCCGGCAGGTGATGCGCGTGTAAATTCTAATCAGGAAGTTGATAACCCAACGTGTTGAATTCTTGGATTCAGGCACAGACAATTTCCAATTCTTTCGGCAGCAGTTCGAGGGTCAGGTGTGAGCCGTCAAGACAAATGAACTCTCCATCGGCGTGGGCGGGGAAGGTCCTATCCAGTGATTTGATCGAAACGGTTTTGGCGCGTTTCATTTGGATTTCAGGAAGCACGGCTTGTGTCCCTTTGATGAAGTACGGGATCATTTGCAGAATGCGTCCCTTGGAGGCGGTTTCGGCGATGCACAGGTCGAAGAGACCATCATCGGGCTGGCTTTCAGGAGCCATTTGAAAACCACCGCCCATGCGCCGTCCGTTCATGACGGAGATCATCAATGAAACCTGCCGGATGGTTTCCTTGCCGTCCAGAACGATTTCAACCTGCGCGGGATTGTAATAAATGAAAACGGTTTTGATGACGCCGATCAGATAGGCCGGCAAACCGCGCGTCCAGCGGACTTTAACGGCCTCGTTGCCAACTGCCGCATCAAAGCCGACGCCGATGCCGTTTCCGAAATATCTGCCTTCGGGATAATCGCCGCCCTTCACAAGCCCAATATCAATTTTTTTGCGTTTGTTTTCCTTCAAGGCTTTCAAACCGTCGTTCAAATTGGTGGGGATGCCTGTGCCGCCTGCAAAATCGTTGCCTGTGCCGGTGCCTAGCACGGTGAAAGCGGTTTTGTTGTGACCATCTTTCCGCGCGCGCATGATGCCGTTGATGGCTTCGTTCACGGTGCCGTCTCCGCTGGCGCACACAATCACATCATACCCATCGCGGGCGGCGCCTGCGGCCAATTCTGCCGCATGCCAGACGCGTTCGGTTTGCACAAGCGTAAAATCCAGCCCGTAATTACGCAGGCTGGATTCGATTTGTGAAATTGATCTGCCACCAAGCCCATGGCCTGATGTTGGATTGACGATGACAAAATATTTCACAGTTTGCTCCCGGTTTGAAATTGGGGCGAGTGTAACATATTTCAGGTGTGGGTGAGCAAGCCGTTACGATTTGGAAATTAAATAGTCTTCGGGGGTATCCAGGTCTGCGATCACATTGGGAGTATTTACGTTGACATAATGAATTTTGCGGGCGTGTTTTTTCAAAAAGTCGCGTGCTGTTTTTGGCGGCTTCATGGCTAACAGTTCACCCCAAAGAGGCTGCGCAACAAGCCAGGGATGTCCGCGCTGCTTTTGATAACTTGGGACTACGATTTGGGATTTGGTTTCAAGGAAGGCATCGCAAATGCTCCGCACGCTTCTTTCCTCGACCTGGGGCTGGTCGCCAAGACAAATGAGAGCGGCGCTGGCCTCGCGCATTTTCACAGACAATCCCAACTGGATGGAACTTAACATTTCCCCAGTTACATAATTTTCATTGAAAACGGTTTGAACCGTTTTTCCGATAAGCGTCTCTACCTGCTGGTGCGCCCCGCCTGTGACAACGAGTATATCTTTAATACCCGCAGATTGGAATGTGGAAATGACTGTTTGCAAGACCGTGCTTCTGCCCCAGGGCATTAGCATTTTCGGTTCCCCCATCCGCTTGGATTCACCTGCGGCCAGAATGACGGCTGTAATCATGATTTATCTCTAAAGTTTTTCAATTTCAACCAATCTTTGATAGTCTTCGGGTTTATCAACGTCCAGTAATAAGATGTCATCGTGCCAGGGGATATATTCTACTTTGTATTTGGAGAAAATGGCGCGCCCGCCGATATCACCTGTCAGATGCAGAAGATCG
>JAUYJO010000130.1 GCA_030700315.1 Gallionella sp. | reverse complement strand
GCGGGGTATCCGGATAAATGCGGTGAATATTTTCATGCGCTTAACGTGTTGATAAAAAAAGTAAAGTTCATTATTTTTTTGTTGCGTTGAAAGTGGTACATGTTGAACGCATGTTGCAACTTATTGTAATTTAACAAAAGTTTATTTTTCTCATCAAAATCACCGCATTTATCCGGATACCCCGCTTTACAATTTCTGCATCCCTTACTTGATTTTTCAGCCCCAGCTAAAAGCCTAACGGGCATGGCAGTAGCCACCCCTGATAATGAAACTGCCATGCCCGTTTCCCCTATCCAACTTTCCCCAGCAAACGGGAGAAAGGGCAAACGGATCGCTGCGCGAGTTTCACGTTAAACCCTCTCGTTAGCCAATATGCCGCGTTAAGAGGTGCGACATATTGCCGCGCGACAATATGCCACATTCTCAAGCTAATTTTTCTTCCCTACAATCCGCCCGCTTTAATTTTGACAATAACTATTGCTTAAGGGGATGGAGTATGAAAGGGAAGCAGATATTTGCATTGAGCGTGATTTCTCTGGTAATCAGCCAGGCGGTGTATGCCAATCCGGGCGTATTGCCGGAGGTCAGCGTGACCTCCACGACGATTGACGACCGTTTTGATTCCAAGCGCGGTGAAGCATCGAATATCAATAACATCAGCGGCAAGAAGGTGGATGAGGAGCATGGCAAGAACCTCGTCGAGATACTCGAATCCATTCCGGGCGTGACCGCCGAAGTGCAAAGCGGCGACTCGGTAAAAATCATGCTGCGCGGTGTGGAAGCCCAGCGTTACATGGGCGAGAAGCCCGGTGTGGCGATTGTGATCGACGGCGTGCCGGTGCAGGAGCGCACCGGGCGCGTCAACATCGACCTGGACAACATCGAGTCCATCAAGGTGATCAAGGGCGGCGCATCCTACCTGTTCGGCGAGGATGCCTTGTCCGGCGCGGTAATCATCACCACCAAGCGCGGTGCGAAAATGGCGGGCGTGACCGCGAGCGCCGAGGCGGGCAGTTTCAATTACCAGAAGACGCTGCTGCGTGCAGGGTTTTCAAAAGGCGATTGGGTTGGGCATGTGCAGGCCACGAAACGGGAAACGGATGGCTACCACGATCAGGGCGGTTCCTTCGCGGAGTACCTGAACGGCAAGCTGCAATACCTGATCGACGACACCAGCGACATCGCTTTCGGCTTCGAGAATTCCAGCCGCGCCAAGGACAGCCACGGCACGGTAAGGGGCGTCACGGCCGCCTGGCTTGACCCGCAGAGCTTCAGCGGCGGCAAGGATTATGCACGCATGTACGACGTCAATCTGGACAAGTTTAATGTCACTTACGCCAAGGATTTTGGTGTGGGCGGCAATTTGCTGGTGAATACTTATGTGTTCAAGGATCACACCTTCAGTTGGCAAAACCCGAACGGATTCCTGCGGACGGCCACCGGATGCGACGGCGCGACCGTGACTGCCGTTGCAGCCTGCAACATGGCCAACCATAACGATATCTACGCCAGCGGCACCGACACCAAACAGGAACAGAAAGGCCTGAAAGCCGAATGGCGCAAGGGCGGCGAACAGATCGGCCTGATGGCGGGGCTGGATTTGCAGGCTTTCTCGGATCGGGCGGTTTCGCGTAATCTGGTCAGCTATACCACGCGCGACACCGCAATCAATGCAGGCAATCCATTGAATCTCGCCGGGGCTGCCACTGCCGACGGCTTGTCAACTTCTGACACCCAGGCGGTGTACGGCGAATTCAAATGGCAGGCGACCGACCCGCTGACGCTCACGCTGAACGCGCGCTATGACGACATCACTTCAAAATACGAGAGCTTCATCCCCTTGTTGGCTGCGCAGATTGCGGCGGGCAGGACGACCACCGGCCAGAAAGGTTTCGGCGTCTGGTCGGAACGCGCTGGCCTGAATTACGCCTTGTCGGCGGAGCGCGAAATTTACGCGAATATTTCCAGCGGCTTCCGCGTGCCGACCGTCAGCCAGTTGTATGGCAGCACTGTCACGCCGACCGGCACGATCCTGGCCAACCCTAACCTTTCCCCGGAAAAATCCTGGAACCAGGAAATCGGCCTGCGCGCCAAGAGCGAGCTGCTCGGCATTGCGCTGGACATGGACGTGGCGCTGTTCCAGATCGACCGCAAGGATTTCATCCTGAACACCGGCGGCCAGTATCAAACCGACCCGGTTGCGGAGCAATACCAGAATATCGGTGGCGTGCGCAACCGTGGCGTCGAACTGGGCGTAAAGACGGACGCAAGGCAGACATGGTCGGGAGACATCGCCTATACCTATCTGGATGCAATATTCACCCGCAACGATTCGTACTGGATGGCGATGGGCTCGCGCAGCGTGCCGTTGCCGTCGGTGCTGTACAACAACACCGGCAATGTGGTGCCGCGCACACCCAAGCACAAGGCGAACCTGTCCGCGCGCTACCGTTACTCCCCTGCCCTGTCTTTCAACGCCGAGATGAATACCCAAAGCGGTATGTTCGTGGACGAGGTCAATCAGGTCTGGATAGGCGGGCGCACCTTGTTCAATGCGATGGTCAATTATGAGCTCAAGGCCGAAGGCGGCATGAAGTGGTCGGCATTCGCGCGCATCGACAACCTGCTTGATCGCCGCTACTACTCCACGATACGCGGCGGTTCGGACGCGGACGGCAACGGGGTTTACAACGCCGAAGACATGTCCATCACGGTCGACCCGGGCCGGGTGTGGACAGCCGGTTTGACGTTGGCGTTTTAAGGAAAAAACATGAGAGCGAATAATTGGACTCGTGTGTCGGCTCAAGCACGACCTGCTTTCACTTTACTCCTGGCCGCATCGCTGATGTTTCCGTCATTTGTACGCGCTGCCGAAAGTGCGCCGGCAGCGGCGCAGCCAGGCATGGCGGCAGGGGAACACGCCAACCACGCTGCACATGGCGATGCGGGAGGTGCTGCGCGAACCAACGGCGCGGCCGGGCCTGCGGCATGGACGGCCTTTCCCACCCTGAAAACGAAAACGGGCGGCGAAAGTCGCGAGCGCAGGGTGGCCCATGTTGTTCCGCAGAACATTGTGGCGGGCAGCATCGATGCCTACTCCAACAATGTTGAAGATGCCAAGGGGCACCGCCAGCTTCCGCTGGAAATGTCCGGCGCCAAGCTGGACAAGCCGGAGAATGGCGGATTCCATTGGCTGACGGCGCGCGAGGAGCAGGCCGATAAAGTGCGGGTCGCTTCCACCGTGCAATTTTTCAGCGAGCGCGGCGCGCAAAACCCGACCGCCCTGTTCATGCGGCAGAAATATGAACTGGAGATCATCCCGCAGCCCTATCCGCGCGAACATTCGCGCTATCGCGCCAACGAGAACTGGCAGTTTCTGCTGCGCTTCAACGGCAAGCCGCTCGCCGGCCAATGGGTCAGGCTGGAAACTCAAAATGGGACCCGGTTTGATTTTGCCAGCGATGCGCAGGGTGTGGTCACGGTCGGCATCCCCGACGACTTCAAGAAGGCAGCGCAGAAAAAAACGGCAGGAGCCCATGACCACGGGCGGCTCAGCGCGGATTTCGTGCTGGCAACCGAATATGCGGAAGGCGGCAAGACCTACCTGACCGCCTTCAACGCCAGCTACGGCGCGGATGCGTTCTACCAGCGCAACCTCGCGATGGGGCTGGGGTTCACGCTGTTGGGCATGATCGGTGCCGCACCGCTGTTGCGCCAGCGCAAGAATGCGAAACAGACGGCTGAAACCGCTAATAACAAGGAAGCCTGACATGCTGAAAACCCTATTCCCGACGCTGACGCGTTTCCGTTTCGCCATCCAGATCCTCATGCTGTTCGTCACCGTGTACGGCGGCGCGCTGCTGGGCGGCTATGTCAGCGACCGCATCTCGCAGGCTTTGCCGTCGCTGGCCTGCGCCTTCGACAAACAGACCGGCGACCATTGCATCCTGATCGTCAACCAGCACCAGTTCCATCACCGCGTCGGCGAGGCGCTGGCCAAGGCGCAGGAAGTCACCTACCAGATATTCATCCCGACCATGATCTCGGTGGCCACTTTTTTCGCCATGTTCTTTTTCCTCAACAAGGCGTTCTGCGGCTGGGTGTGCCCGATGGGAACCGTGCAGGAAATCATCTACCGCATCGGCAGAAGGCTGGGCAGACCGCTGAAACGCCTTGGCCCGGATAACGTCGGCACGGTGCGCCCGGTCAAGTGGCTGTTGCTGCTGGTGCTGGTGCTCGGCCTGCCGCTGCTGGCGGGTATGGGCACGGTATCCAACGACTTTGGCGACCCCTATTGCCAGGTGTGCCCATCGCGCATCGCGACCACCCTGCTGACCGCCGATACCGAACAGATCGCGTTGCGCACCTCATCTGGCGTCACTTTGTTCTTCGGCGCCTTGGGCAACGCGCTGTTCGGCTTCGTCATTATCGCCGCACTCGCGGTGCGCCTGCCGTTCTGCCGCATCTGCCCGCTGCTGTCGTGGAACGCCTTGTTCCAGAAACTTTCGCCGATGCAACTGGTGAAGAAGCAGCACGACAAGTGCGCGAAGTGCGGCGTGTGCGAAAAAGCCTGCCCGATGGACATTCACGAGATCGGCCAGGAACACGGCAGGAAGGCGTTCCACGAGGACTGCACCCTGTGCGGTCGCTGCGTGGAATACTGCCCGGACGACGACGTGATCCAGATCAAATTTTTCGGCATCCCGCTGTTCAAATCGTCGCGCGAGTACTACAAGAATCGCGTGAAGCTGGAAACGCCGGAAGGCCTGCCAAAGAACAAGGTGATCTGGCTGGCACCGGCGAAGGAAAACCAGCATGGATGAGTTTTTTAACCCTGCATTGATCCCGCAGGAAACCACGCTGTTCGCCGTCTGGCTGCTCGGCCTGTCGCTGGGGCTGACCGCCTGCACCGTCACCTGTCTGCCGTTCATGGGCACCTGGGTGCTGGGGCGCGGCGGCTCGCAAATGCAGGCGCTGTATGACACGGCCATGTTCGTGACCGGGCGCATCGTCGCCTATGCCCTGCTCGGCGCCATCGCCGGCGGGGCGGGTGTATGGCTAGCGGAAGCGATGAACGGCGGCACCGGCAACCTGGTGATCGGCCTGGCCTCCATCGCGGCCGGCTTGTGGCTGCTGCGCGGCGAAAAGCCGCATTCGCCGTGCGGCGCGGTGCGCGGCGCGGGCAGCACGCCGCCGCTGCTGATGGGTTTCTCCCTGAGCCTGACCCCGTGCGCGCCGCTGGCTTCGCTGCTGGCGGTATGCGCCGCAGCGGGCAGCGTCAAATTGGGCATGACCAACGGCATGATGTTCGGGCTGGGCGCGGCGCTGACCCCGCTGCTGATCCTGCTGCCGCTGATCAGCCTGCTCGGCAAAAACCTGCGCGACAACCGCGAGTGGCTGACGCGCTGGATACGCTGGGGCGCGGCGGCGGTGCTGATTTTGCTGGGGTTGCGGAGGTTGCTGCTGGTGCTGTGACTTCAACCTAAAAACCGCCGTTGAATGCTTAAAATGCGGTAAAAGTACGCGTGTTATCTGGTTGTTGTGCTTTCACTACAACGCATTTTCGGGTGAGGTTTTTTGCGGGAGTCCGATTCATCTGGCGATAACAATCTTAAAAATCGCCCGATGAATCGGGCTCCTACAACTACGATTTTTGTTTCAACAAGATATGGGGTGAGGCTCCAATGGCACTAACTTAAGCGGAAAAACACCAGATGCTGCGCAAATCAACATGCCCCCATTACCCCTAAAAAGCGGGGGTGGCTATCGTCCCTTCCCCTTCAAGGGGAAGGCTAGGATGGGGATGGGTTGTTTCGCCACATTTAACCCCATCCCCACCCCAACCCTCCCCTTGAAGGGGGAGGGAGTTTGTCGCCATTGGCCTTATGTTAGTGCCATTGGGGTGAGGCTCATGGCACTCGGTTAAGCAATCGCTGGACATAAATGAGCCGGGAGGATGAGGCAGCAAGACCGTTATCCGCCTAATGAAAGAGTGGCCTCTGTGTTGTTCATGTAAAATGGCCGAAATGAAATCAACGGTCTACATTGAAACATCTGTTATCAGCTATCTTGCTGCGCGGATGAGTCGCGATCTGGTTGTTGCTGGCCACCAGCAGATCACTCAAGAGTGGTGGGAGATACGCGATGACTGGGAACTCTACGCCTCGCGTCTGGTTGTTGCGGAAGCCATGAGAGGCGATCCCGGTGCCTCGTCCCGTCGTCTGGAACAATTGCACGGCATTCCGCATCTGGCAATGACCCCGCAAGTTGAAACTCTGGTAGTGGCGTTGATTGAAGCTGCTGCTCTTCCAGAGAAAGCCGTAGAAGATGCTTTTCACATCGCGCTTGCAGCCGTTCACGGTATGGATTTTCTGCTTACGTGGAACTGTAAACACATTGCGAACGCTATCAAACGTGGCGTTATCGAACGCGTATGCGAAATGGCTGGATATGCTATGCCGGTCATTTGCACACCAGAAGAATTATTGGGAGATAGAAATGTGGATCGATCCGATTATTGAAGAGCTGCACGCGCAACGCAGGGAGCATGCCGCCCGGTTTGGTTTTGATCCGCACAAGATTTTTTCTGAATTTCAGAAACTGGATGAAGCACCTTCACCGGTCGAAGATGTACCTCTTCTAACGCTGCCACCGAAATCTCCCAAGCAAGCGCTGAAGGCAGCGTAACCTTTAAGCGGCTTGCCATGCTAACGTAGAGCCTGTCCTGAGTTTATCGAAGTGCTCATCCGCCATACCTGCTGATTTTGCTGGGATTGCGGAGGTTGCTGCTGGTGCTGTGACTTCAACAAAACTGAAGCGAGACCTACCAGAATTGGCTCAAAGGGCTGGCAAATTGCCAGCCCTTTTTTGTTTTTCCTCGCGCTATAACTACGCGCAGCCCGACCGCTGACCGCGACAGAATGTCGCGAATTATGCAAACCTCAATAGGCCAATAGGCCGAAATATATAGGCATTTCGGCATATTGATGTTTCCTCCAATCAGTGTATAAATAACTACCCAATTGCACCGGCTGCTCCGGTAACCGGGATAATTGGTTTCGTTGTGATTGAAGGGAACAGATAACATGGCAATTCGTTTGGCAATCACCGATGACCATCATCTGGTTCGCGATGGGTTGATTCAATATCTGAGCATGTCGCCGGATATTCAAATCGTTGCCGAGGCCGCCAACGGTGAAGAGATATTGGAAAAACTGCGCGTTACCACTCCTGACCTAAAGTGGATCCTTGAGTCAAGACAATAATGCATCAAGTTTAAGCTGCACATTCGACTTCACTTGCAGCTGGACGGCGCTGCCCCGGTTTTACTTTTGCCTCT
>JAUYJO010000127.1 GCA_030700315.1 Gallionella sp. | reverse complement strand
GCCAATCTACGATCAGGCTCTGGCTAAAAACCAGTCCTCAGGTCGGGACGGCCTTCCCGGTGAAACGTAAAACTTTACTCAACCTCCTATACAGCATTTCAGTAAATTCGATCATACAAGGTCGGGCTTTAGCCCGACATGTCGGGTTGAAACCCGACCTACGATGCAGCACTGGCTGTTTGCATAAGTTCCAAACAGAATGGCGTACTACACTAGCTTCCCCCTTGCAGGGGGGCTGTAGTAATCAAATCAGCCGCCGGATAACTTCCAGCAGGTTGCTCTGATCGAAGCTGCTTTTTACGATATAGGCATTGGCGCCGACGTCGATGCCGCGCTCGCGGTGTTCGCGCGATTCCAGCGCCGTCACCAGCACTACCGGCAACTCGCCGAGCCGCTTGTCCGCGCGCACCTTGGCGGTGAGATCGAAGCCATCCATACGCGGCATTTCCACATCCGACACGATCAGATCGAATGCGCCGGTCTTGAGTGTGGTGAAGGCATCCATTCCATCCACCGCAGTGGTGACCAGATAGCCGGACGATTCCAGAATATTCTTGAGCAGCGCCCTCGATGTGATCGAATCCTCCACCACCAGGATGGACTGTTTTTCTCCCGCTTCCTGAGCTTCGGCGGCAGCGGGCGGCGGGGCGGCTTGCTTCACCGCCGATTTCAGCAAGTCCGGGACATTGAGCACCGCTACGACCTGGCCGGTTCCCAGCACGCTCGCACCGGCGATATTGCGCACGCGCGCGAGTTGCCGCCCCAGCGTTTTGACCAGCACTTCCTGCTCGCCGAGAATTTCGTCCACCCGGAACGCAACGCGCTTGTGCCCCACACCGAGCACGACCACTGCGGTCTTCTCCGGAGCCTTGCCTGCCGCGTCCCGCTGCGGCGTCTTCAGGCGCGGCAACTCCAGCACGTCGCCGAGGCTGACCAGCGCGACGGCTTGCCCGTCGAGCGGGATTGTCATGCGATTTTCCACTGTCAGGATGTCCTGCTGGTTCACCCGAGCTGCCCGTTCGACGCTGAGGGCGGGGATGACGAAACAATGCTCATCAGTGCGTACCAGCACGCCGCGAAAAGTGGCCAGCATCAGCGGCAATACGATGCGGAAAGAAGTGCCTGCGCCATTGCGCGATTCGAGCGTGACCGTACCGCCCAACCGCTCGATTTTTTCCCGCACGATGGCGAGCCCCAGGCCGCGCCCTGAGACATCCGTGATGATCTGGCTGGTGGAAATACCCGACTGGAAAATGAGCGCCTGCGCCTCCTGCTCGCCCAGTTTTCCCGCCTCTTCGGTGGAAACGACGCCGAGCTTGCAGGCCGCCGCTTTCACCTTGGCGGCGTCGATGCCCGCACCATCGTCGGCAACCAGCATCTCGATTTTTCCGCCGTCTTTTTGCGCGATGGCGACAGTGATGGTCCCGTGCGGCGGTTTGCCGCGATCCTGCCGCACGCCCGGCTGCTCGATGCCGTGATCGATGCAGTTTCTGAGCAGGTGGATCAGCGGCGACTTCATTTCTTCCAGAATGCGCCGGTCGATTTCAATTTCGCTTCCTTGAACCGCCAGCTCCACCTGCTTGCTCTGGTCGCGCGCGAGTTCGCGGATGAAGCGCGGAAAGCTTTCGAGCAGCGAAGAAAACGGCAGCAGGTGCATTTCCTTCACGTCATGCAGCAGGCTGTCGCTCATGCCTGCCAGGGTGCGCCGGTCATGTGCGGCGAATTTGCTCAGGCGCAACAGCCGCTCCTCCAGTGTTTTCATGAACATCTGCTCGGACTCAAGATGCTCCAGCAGTTTGGGCAATTCCTGCGCCGGGAATTTTGCCGGGGATATTGACACGGCAGCGCCGTTGCCTGCTTTTTCGGCATAGCGCTCGATCAGTCGCAAAGTGGGGCGTATTCGCGCACGCTGTTTTTTCCAGGTTGCGAAAGAAGCCGTCACCTCGCGCAACTCTCTGGCGCGTTGCGCCGAAGCCAGGCGCGGCGACAGCAGTTCTTCGACCTGGCGCATCACCGCATCCAACTTCTGCGTGGAAACCCTGACTGTTTCGGCTACGAGGCTGGTAGCCGCAGGCGGTGCAGCCATTGCAACTGGTTCAGCCGTTTTAATTTCTGTATCGGGAGGGAGTGCGGTGGGTGCATGTTGCGTTGGTTTCGCTGCCGCAGGTTGATCGAACCGCCCCTGCAAGGCATCACCGAGCCGCCGGATCAGCGGCTCAAACATTACTTGGCGGGGTTCAGATACGGCAGCATCTTCGACAAGCAGCCCGCCGAGGGCATCAATAACCTGGTAGAGAAGGTCGAGTAATGGCGGTGATGCGGTGAGCTGCTTGCCTTTTAGCGCAGCAAGCACGCTTTCCAGCGGCTGGCAGACCGACTCGATCTCCTTGAGGTTCACCGCCCGCGCAGCGCCTTTCAGGCTGTGCGCTTCGCGGAACACGCTCTCGACGATTTCCGCGTATTGACCTGCTGGCGGATTTTTTTCCAGTTCGATCAGCCCCGCCGACATCGCCTTCAGATGTTCGTCCGCCTCGACCCGGAAAGTCGCAAGCAGTTTTTTTAGAAAGGCATCGTCTTGTTTTGCCATGATCAGACCTGCCAAAGAATCATGTAGGGTGGGCACGTTTTTTGTGCCCACGCGGGCGAACGGTGGGCACACCCAAAGGGTGCGAGAACCTCTTCGAGGCAAAAACGTGCCCACCCTACGCTTGCTACAAGTTCTGCGATATGCTGGATCATGTTGTCTTGCCACCGATCAGGCTATTCAGCTTCTGCCCCAGCTCGTGCAAATTTTGCGCGGCAACCTCAGCCTGTTTGGTGCCGGCCACGTTCTGCACGCTGGCCTGCTTGATGTTCTCCATCGCCAGCGCCACCTGATCCATGCCTACCATCTGCTGTTGGCTCGATGCCGCGATCTGGGTCGCCGCCTGCGCCGCTTCCGCGATGCTGTCGGCCAGCAGGCGGATCGATTCGCCGGTTTCCGCAGTTTGTTTCACACCGGCCTCCACCGCCTTGTTGCCCTGTTCGGTGGCCAGCACCGCGGTGCTGGTCGCTTTCTGGATATCGCCGAGTATCGTGCGCACCTGTGCGGTGGCCTGCTTGGATTGTTCCGCGAGGCTCTTGACCTCCTGCGCGACGACAGCGAACCCCTTGCCCTGTTCGCCCGCCTTGTTCGCCTCGATTGCGGCATTTACCGCAAGCAGATTTGACTGCTCGGCCAGGTCGTTGACCGTGGCGATGATTTCGCCGATGGCCTGGCTCTGTTCGGACAGCCGCACGATGATCTCGGCGACGGATTCCATCTGCTCCTGGATGCGCTGCATGCCCTGCATCGCCTCGTCCACCGATTTGCGCCCGCTCTGCGAAACCTGCGAGGCCTTCTGCGCGCTGTCGGAAACATTGCGCGCTTTCTGGCTTGCCAGTTGCGCCGTCTGCCGCACCTCCTCCACGGTGGCGGTGGTCTCGCTCACCGCCGTCGCGGTTTCGGCCGCGCCCGAGGCTACCTGTGTCGTGGTGGCCAGAATCTCGGAGGAGGAGGTGGATAACTGGGTGACACTTTCACGCAACTGGCGCGTGATGGCGCGGCTGAGGAAGATGCCGATGCCGAGCCCGGCGAGGATGCCCAGCAAGGCGGTGATCGCCATCGTGAGCATGGAACGGTGCATCGATACCTCAAGCTCGGCACGGCCTTCCTCCTCCAGCTTTGTTTCGCGTTCGCGGAAGCGTTCTACTTCTGCGATCAGCGCCTGGGTGAGGGGATACACTTCCTTGACTCCCAGCGCCAGTGCTTCCGCATGTTTGCCGCGCCTTGCCAGATCAACCACCCGCTCCTGCCACTGTTCGTTTTTTGCCTGCATGGCCGCGATCTCATTCAGCATGGACATGCCTTCTGCGCTGATTACAAGGTGGCGCATTTTTTCGATGGTTGCCGCGAACCGGCGGTGGTCGTTTTGCAGGTCATCCCAGTATTTCTTCTGCATGTCCTGGTAGAGGAGGACGGCGCGGTAGTGCGCGGTCTGGTTGCGCAATTCGAAACGCAATTCGTTGGAACCGTCTACCAGGCGCTCATTCACGTCGAGGAAGCGGTCATATGCGGACTGGGTTTCCTCCAGCGAATAGAAGGCGATGCCCGTTACCAGTGCCAGCAGCGCCAGTACAACCGCATATCCTCCGATCAATTTTTTGCCGATGGTCATGATCTATCCTCCTTGTTGTCCGCCTTGAAGTCCCTTAAACCCAAATAATCCATTAGACCGTAGGTCGGGCTTCAGCCCGACAAGTCGGGTTAAAACCCGACCTACAACCCCTTTATTTACTGGTGTCTCAAATGCTAATGGACAATCCGGGTTAAACCTTATACTGCGCCGCCAGTTGCTGCAGCTTCTGCCCCAGCTCGTGCAAATTTTGCGCGGCAACTTCCGCCTGTTTTGTGCCGGCCGCGTTCTGCACGCTGGCCTGCTTGATGTTCTCCATCGCCAGCGCCACCTGGTCCATCCCCACCATCTGTTGCTGGCTCGACGCCGCGATCTGGGTCGCTGCCTGCGCCGCTTCCGCGATGCTGTCGGCCAGCAGGCGGATTGATTCGCCGGTCTCCGCAGTTTGTTTCACGCCGGCCTGCACCGCCTTGTTGCCCTGTTCGGTGGCCAGCACCGCGGTGCTGGTCGCTTTCTGGATGTCGCCGAGGATCGTGCGCACCTGTGCGGTGGCCTGCTTGGATTGTTCCGCGAGGCTCTTGACCTCCTGCGCAACCACCGCGAACCCCTTGCCTTGTTCGCCCGCCTTGTTCGCTTCGATCGCAGCATTTACCGCGAGCAGGTTGGACTGCTCGGCCAGGTCGTGGACCGTGGCGATGATTTCGCCGATCGCCTGGCTCTGTTCGGACAGACTGACGATGCTCTCGGCGACGGATTCCATCTGCTCCTGGATGCGCCCCATGCCTTGCGTCGCCTCTTCCACCGATTTGCGCCCGCTCTGGGAAACCTGCGCGGCCTTCTGCGCGCTGTCGGAAACATTGCGCGCCTTCTGGCTCGCCAGTTGCGCCGTCTGCTTCACTTCTTCCACCGTGGCCGTGGTCTCGCTCACCGCCGTCGCGGTTTCGGCAGCGCCGGAGGCTACCTGCGTCGTGGTGGCAAGAATCTGGCCAGAGGTAGAGGAGAGCACGTTGACACCTTCATTGATTTCGCGCATCAATTTGCGCAGCCCTTCGAGCATCGCGCCGAACGCGCGCAGCAACTCCCCGACTTCATCGGTACGACGCTCATCTGGAATATTGACGGTCAGGTCGCCGGATGCGACTCGTCCGGCGATGCCGGAAATCATTCGCAGCGGTACCGCGATGATCCGGCTGATCAGCAGCGCCATCGCCACGGCCAGCAAAATGGCCAATGCTCCGGCCATGGCGAACTGGCGCAATGCGCGTTCCGCCGCCAGGCCGGATTCCTCCACGGCACGGCGCGCGTTTTCGTCCGACGCGCGGCTCAATTCTTCGGTGATGTCGCGAATTTTTTCATGCCGGCCCTGCTGTACACCGGCTACAATTTGCTGCGATTCCGCAGTCTTGCCGGCAAGGATCAGTGGAATGACTTCATCATCCTTGGTCTGGTCAAACATCTTCTGGGCGGAATTGAGCTCTTCCAGATGCGCCAACAGCTTGGTGTCGTTATTCGCCCGCCCCAGCAGCACGGCCATGATTTGCACTATCTGCCTTGAGTGCTCCGCCTGATCCTTCAACATGTGATCCCGCTTGGCGGAGGTTTTTACAAGCTGCGCCTCGAGTATTTCGACCCGTACCTGATTTTGCAGGGCGCGCAAGTTTTTCAGGTCGCGCAGGTTGGCGAAACCTTTCTGGTAAAGAGCCTGCTGCGAAGCCTGGAGCTCCGCAATGGCAAAATAGCCCATGGCGATGGCTCCCCCCACAAAAAAGATCATCACCCCGAAGCCGAGAAAGAGCTTGTTGCGCGTAGATATATTCAGAAACCATTTCATTTTTGTTCTCCCAATTGAACCGTGGTGACCGTGGTTCCGTCCCCTTATAATGGGAAGTGAATCAACCCATCCCATCCCCTTGAAGGCATGGAGTTTGCGACCTACGCCTGCTCATTCACGATCAGCTTTTCATCATTTAAAAGTTTCCCGGCATCCAGCACGACGACGCGCTCCGCGGTCACCCCTTGCAGATAGTCCTCGCGGATGCCGGTCAGCGTGGGCAGGGAAGGCTGGATGCCGGCGCGCGAAATACGGCGCACGCCGCTGATGGCATCGGCCACGATGCCGAACACCATCTCATCGGATTCGAGCACGATCACTTTGTTGAGATCGGTCAGCCCTTTTTCGGGGAGATCGAAAAATTTCTTGATGTCGATCACCGAGAGTATTTCGCCGCGCAGATTGACGATGCCGAGCACGAAAGCAGGGGTGCAGGGGAGCGGTGTGAGTTCTTCCAGCGGATAGACTTCACGCACATGTTCCGATGCGACGGCATAGCGCTCATGGGCTAAGGTAAATTCCACCACCTCGATCCATTCGTCGATGGATTCTGCCCGTGCTGGTTCCCGCGCGAGCACACGCGCCCTTTCTTCCAGCACCCGTCTGGTCTCTCCGGCGGTTGGCGCCCAGATATGTTCGGTTGCAATGCGCGCCGTTTCCAGCCGCTGTTTGACTTCGCTCCAGTCGATTGCCTTGCTGTTTTTTTGCGGTGCGCTCATGGCGGTATTCCTTTCATCCCAGATAGTTCATTAGCTCTTGAGGCATTGCAAAATCAATGGGCTGTAGGTCGGGTTTTAACCCGACATGTCGGGCTGAAGCCCGACCTACGTCCAAATGGATTATTTGCTCTCATGCGCTTGCCTCTGCAGGCTGCGGAAAACTTTCCAGAAGTGCCGTAACAATCTCGGCCAGCCGCCCGGCGGTCAGCCCATCCGCTTCCGGCAGGGTTTCGTCCGGCGGGTGTTGGCGCAACAGCAACAGCGTGTTTTCGAAATGGCGTTGCGCCTGCCGGTAGCGTCCCTGCGATTGATGCAGGTTCCCCAGCGCGAAGTGGGCCAGCACAAAATCGGGATCGAGATAGAGCGCGCGCATCAACGACTGGATGGCGTCGTCATGCTGCCCCTGCTCCTGCAAAATAGTGGCCAGGAGATAATGGTGCGCCGGGTTCAACTTGTCGGCGGATATCGCCTGCCTGCACCACTCCAGCGCCTCGTCGAGTTTGCCCTGATTGGCGCAGTCGCGCGCCATGCGCGACGGCAACCCGCGTTCACCCGCCTGGACTTGCGCCCCGGGGAGCTTCACCGCCGATGGCTCTGCCGGTGCGGCTGGCGGCTGTGGAGACGAAACTTCAGCTACTTCAAGCAGTGGTGTTGCCGGATACACGACATTGAGCGGCTGTGGCACGGCATTCGCCGTCTTTCGGTACAGCACCGCCCCCGGAAACTCGACCGGCGCGAATGACGAAAACAGGGTATTCGACGCTTCAGCCGGGCTGACGACCAGCCAGCCGCCATCAACCAGCGCGCGGTGAAAATTGCCGACAACCTGTTTTGCGCGCTGCGCGGTGAAATACATCAGGACATTGCGGCAAAAAATGATGTCCATCGCGCCGGTGTTGTTCGATAGCGACGGATAAACATCATCGGCAAAATTGAGATAGGAAAATGTCACCCTCTTCCTGATGCGCGGAAGGATTTCGAAACGCCCATCACCCTTCCCGGTGAAATACCGCCCGCGCAGCCAGCTTGGCGCATCGCGGAACGACCATTCGCCGTAAATGCCCTGCGCCGCCTTGCGCAGGAATTCCGGGTTGAAATCCGTCGCCAGGAGGGTGATGTTCCATGCTTTGATATCGGGAATCAGCCCGTCGAGCAGCATCGCGATGGTATAGGCTTCCTCGCCCGTGCTGCAGCCCGCGCTCCAGATGCGCAAACGCCGCTCATGGCGGCGCGATTGCAACAGTTGCGGGAGCACTTGCTCACCGAGAATTTCCAGGCTGCGCTTCTCCCGGAAAAAATAGGTCTCCCCGATGCTGAGGTGGCTGGCGAGTACTTCATCTACGTTGCGGGCATTCATGCGGCGCGCCAACGGAGCTGACAACAGCCAGCGCGCGCATGTTTCACCGTCCGGGAAATTGAGATCCGGCGCCGCTGCCGCGATTCCACGCTCGAGGTCTCCCCAGCGTTCCGGCGGGAAATGCAGCCCTGTCCGTACGGCGATAAATTCGCTCAGGCTGGGCAACAACGAATCGGGGAGGGTTCTCTGCATGGTTTTCATCCAGGCTCGGGCGCGCTGTTTTCCGGCTCCCCATTTCCCAGTGCGCGATCCAGGGAATTTTCTTCTTCCAGCGAAAGAAATTTGTCCAGGTCATGGATGAGGATCAGGCCGTCTTCCAGTTTTATGACTCCTTCCACATATTCAACGCCGGGGGCGATATGCTCTGCCGCGATCAGCTCCTGCGCGGGATATGTGATGACATCCAGCACCGCATCCGCGACCAGCGCGACAGGCCGTCGCGCCGTGTGCGCGACGACCAGTCGGTCGGTCAGGGTAATCTCCCGTTCCGGCAGGTGAAAACGCCGGCGCATATTGATGACCGGGATGACACGCCCCTGGATGTTGACCACGCCGAGGACGATGTCCGGCGCCTTGGGAAGCGGGGTGATGGCCACCATGCGCACCACCCTGTTCGCCGCAGGCAAAGGTAGTGCATAACGCCGATCGTCAAGGGCAAAAACAATGAGGGAATTCGGGTCTTTCATGGTGGCTCCAGAAAGATGTTCAGAGATTCAGAACAAGCAAGGCAGTGAAGCGGGAATCACATGCATGAATGCTCACTAGCCATGTATTGCACAAACCATTGACCGCATCCCAGTGAATTTGCCTGCGGCGTTCCCTCCAGATTTCGGATGCTTGCCCTACGGATGCCTTTGATTCACCAATACGATTGGGTTGCGCCATCTCAATGAATAACCTAATTGATTTTATTGCGACCACCGGAGGGTATCAGAGAAGAGCACAAAGATGTATATGCTGAAATGCATAGATAATTCGGCCTAGGACAATTCTTATACGCTATCGGAATTTGTCTGATGCGACATTGAGAAAACCTGCTGGAATAGAGGATCGGCGCAGGCTCGCCGGTTGCTTCCGAGAATCGGTCAACGGAATGGCGACACGCCATAGAGGCGTGCGCCGCGAATCATGAGGGGGTCAACGGCTATTTTTTCCGGGCTGAAATCAGCACTGCCCAAGCGCCCAGCGCGAGGTAGCACAGCAGCGACCATTCCGGGATGCCGAGGGTGAGGAAAGTCCAGCCTTTTGCCGCGCATTCGCCGGAGCCGTGCATGAGCTGCTTCAGCACATCGCCCATCGGCATGGTTTCCAGCATGTAGTCCAAGCCGGGGCCGCAGGCTGGCACCTGGTCTTTGGGCAGGTTTTGCAGCCAGATGTGGCGCGCGGCAACTCCCACACCGGACAGAGACAGCAGCGCGATCAGCGCGGCATAAACGCGTTCGCCGGTGCGTTTCGGCCCATGCAGCGCGGCCAGTGCGAACAATATCAATATGGCGATGAAAATCACGCGCTGCACCATGCACAGCGGGCAGGGGTCCTCATGTTTGACGTATTGCAGGAACAGGCCGAAGCCCATCAGCCCGCCGGCGAACAGTGCGCCGCACAGATACAGCCAGCGGTTGGAGACGCTTTGCCAGAGTTCGCGCATGGCTATTCGGCTTCCTCTATCCACGCCGCCTGGATCGCTTCGAGGACTTTCTCGCCGCCGTGTTTTGGGTCGTCGTGAAAATCTTCCAGCGCCAGCACCCAGTTATGCAGATCGGTGAAGCGCACGATCTTGGGGTCAACCTCGGGATGTGTTTCCGCCAGTTCGATGGCGATCAGCCTGACATCTGTCCATTTCATTTGTGGCCATTTCATTTGTGGGTCTCCTTCGCCATGTTGATGGTGTACTTCGGAATTTCCACCACCAAGTCTTTATCCGCCACCAGCGCCTGACAGGACAGGCGCGAAGTGGGCTCCAGCCCCCAGGCCTTGTCGAGCATATCCTCTTCCAGCTCCTCCGCCGCTTGCAGCGAATGGTAGCCCTCGCGCAGGATGACATGACAGGTGGTGCAGGCGCAGGATTTTTCGCAGGCGTGTTCGATTTCCACGCCATGCTGCAGCAGCGCGTCGCAAATCGAAGTGCCCGGCTCGACCTTGAACAGTGCGCCTTGCGGGCATAGCTCCTCATGTGGCAACACAATAATTTGCGGCATTATTTAATCTCCAGATCGGCTATATTTCTGCCCGCCAGAACATGCGCCACGCTCTTGTCCATGCGCGCTTGCGCAAAGCTGACGGTGGCATCGTTCAATGCGGTGATGGCGCGCCTGATGGCAAGGTGGTCGGCAAGGTGATCGGCCAGATGATCGCTTAGTTGCAGCGTATCGCGCAAGGCGCCCATCCGCGTTTCGATCTGCGCGCGTTCGGCCGGTTCGAGCAAATTGCCATCCAGCTCCAGCGCATGTTGCACCGCTTCGAGCAATTGCCGCGCTTCGGTTTGCTGTTCGCGCAGCGCGCGCGCCTGCATGTCATCCTGTGCATGTTGTGTGGATTCCTGCAACATGCGCGTGATTTCGGCGTCGCTCAGGCCGTAGGAAGGTTTGACCGTGATCGCCGCCTCGATGCCGCTGCTCATCTCGCGCGCCGACACGTTCAGCAGGCCGTCGGCATCCACCTGGAAGGTCACGCGGATACGCGCCGCGCCCGCCACCATCGCGGGAATACCGCGCAGCTCGAACTTTGCCAGCGAGCGGCAATCGCTCACCAGCTCGCGCTCGCCCTGCACCACCTGGATGCTCATCGCGGTCTGCCCGTCCTTGAAGGTGGTGAATTCCTGCGCGCGCGCGGTGGGGATGGTGCTGTTGCGCGGAATTATTTTTTCGACGAGGCCGCCCATGGTCTCGATGCCCAGGCTGAGCGGAATCACATCGAGCAGCAGCCACTCGTCGCCGCTGCGGTTGCCCGCCAGCAGGTTGGCCTGGATCGCCGCACCCAGCGCCACGACCTTGTCCGGGTCGAGATTGTTCAGCGGCGTCTGCCCGAAAAATTCCTCCACCGCGTGCTGCACCTGCGGCATGCGCGTCGCGCCGCCGACCATCACCACGCCCTTGATGTCTGCAACGCTCAACTTTGCATCGCGCAAGGCGCGGCGCAGCGGTTGCAGGGTGCGCTGCACCAGGTTCTGCGACATGGCATGGAACTCGCTGCGCGTCAGTACGCTGTCGATCAGTTGGCCCGACGACAGCACGGCGGTGATGCGCGCCTCGACATGTTCGGTCAACTGTTCCTTGGCGGCGCGCGCATGGGTCAGCAGCAGGCGCGTATCCCGCGGGCCGAGCGCGGAGAGGTGGTTTTTTTCCAGCAACCAGCAATGGATGCGCTGGTCGAAATCGTCGCCGCCCAACGCGGAATCGCCGTTCGCCGCCAGCACCTCGAACACGCCGCGCGACAGGCGCAGGATGGAAATATCGAAGGTGCCACCGCCCAGGTCGTACACCGCATACACCCCTTCGGCGGCGTTATCCAGCCCGTAGGCAATCGCCGCCGCCGTCGGTTCGTTGAGCAGGCGCAACACGTTCAGCCCGGCCAGGCGTGCCGCATCCTTGGTGGCCTGACGCTGCGCGTCATCGAAATAGGCGGGCACGGTGATGACCGCACCGACCAGCTCGCCGCCCAATGCGGCTTCGGCGCGGCTGCGCAACGCCTTGAGGATATCCGCTGACACCTCGACCGGACTCTTCACCCCGGCCACCGTGCGCAGTTGCAGCATGCCATCCGTGTCTGCAAAGCGATACGGCAGGCGGCTGATCTCGCCGACATCCTTGAGGCCGCGCCCCATGAAGCGCTTCACCGAAATAATGGTGTTGGCGGCATCCTCGCTCTGCATGGCTTGCGCCGCCTCGCCCACCGCGATGCTGCCGTCGGCCAGATAGCGCACCACCGAAGGCAGCATGGCACTCCCGTTTTCGTCGTTGAGCACCACGCTGATGCCGTTGCGCACCGTGGCTACCAGCGAGTTGGTGGTGCCGAGGTCGATGCCCACCGCCAACCGGTGCTGGTGCGGCAGGGTGCTTAAACCGGGTTCGGAGATTTGTAGTAGAGCCATTATTTTGGTCGCTAGTCGTTAAGATTGTAGGTCGGGTTGAAACCCGACCTACACCTAACGGGCATGGCAGTAGCCACCCCTGATGAAATGTTCCGCAAGATTGCCCCACCTTTTACCCCGAACCCCTCCCGGCCTCCCCTTGTCAGGGGAGGAGGTGGGCTCTCCCCCTGACAAGGGGAAACTGGAGGGGGTTTGGGGTTTCATTTTGTGTTGTTTCATGTTGATAATTAATAAATTTGGATCAACTATCTATCGCGTCGTAAGCGGCATGAATTTCTTCCGCGAGTCTTTCCATGAAACGCAGTTTGCGCACCGTTTCGGCGGCCGTTGCGTAATCTTTTTCGGCATCAATTTTAACCGCAAGCAACGTTTCGAGGTCATGTGTTTCTCGTTGCAAGCGCGCTTCGAGTTGCGCCAATGCGGCCATATCGCGCGCCTGCTGTGCTTCGCTGACCGCTTCGCGCCACTCCATCTGCGCCGACAGGAATTCCATCGGCATCACGGTGTTGTTTTCTTCCTGGATATCCACGCCGTGCAGCAATAACAGGTAGCGCGCGCGGCGCAGCGGGCTGCGCAGCGTCTGGTAGGCCTCGTTCACCAGCGTGGCGCGCTGCATCGCCAGGCGCTGCTCGGCGTCCGGCAGGTGGGCGGATTTGTCGGGGTGGACTTGCGCCTGCAAGGCGCGGTATTGCTGCTCGAGTTGCGCCGTGTCTATCCGGTAAGACTGCGCAAGATCGAGCAGTTTGAAGTGGTCAACAAGAAACTCGCGGAGCGAGTCTGCGTCCCTCTCGCCCGCTTGCGGGATAACCAGCGGCTTGGCTGCGGTCGTTTGCAGCCTAGTCGAATGGCTAGTTGTTTCACCCAGAGAGTTAGGAGAGAGGGAAACGGGCATGTCGGGTTTGTTATTAAGGGCGGCTTTTTTGCCATGCCCGTTGTGCTGAAAGTCGAAACTTGAAGGTTGCATCAGACGCCGAAACTCTCGCCGCAGCCGCACTGGTTCTTCACATTCGGGTTGCTGAACTTGAACCCTTCGTTCAACCCCTCGCGCGTGTAATCCAGTTCCATGCCATCGATATACGGCAGGCTTTTCGGGTCGACCAGCACCGTGACGCCGTGGCTGGCGAACTGGACATCGTCGCTGGCGGCCTCGTCGGCAAACTCCAGTTTGTAGGCCATGCCGGAGCAGCCGCTGGTGCGCACACCGACGCGCAAGCCGACACCCTTGCCGCGCTTGGCGATAAAGTTCTGCACATGTTTGGCCGCATTTTCAGTCAGAGTGATTGCCATGTTCTACTCCTTGCATTTTTCGCCGCAGGCAGCAGTCTCGACCATTGCGCTGTGCTTGTTCTTATAATCCGCCACCGCAGCCTTGATGGCGTCTTCCGCCAGAATGGAGCAGTGAATTTTCACCGGCGGCAATGCCAGTTCTTCGGCGATTTGTGTGTTCTTGATTTGCAGCGCCTGATCGACGGTCTTGCCCTTGACCCACTCGGTGACCAGCGAGCTGGACGCGATCGCCGAGCCGCAGCCGTAAGTTTTGAACTTGGCATCTTCGATAATGCCATCCTTGCCGACCTTGATCTGCAACTTCATCACGTCGCCGCACGCCGGTGCGCCGACCATGCCGGTGCCTACTGACGAAGCGTCCTTGTCCATGGAACCCACATTGCGCGGATTTTCGTAGTGATCCAGTAATTTTTCGCTGTATGCCATTTTTGCTCCTTTCAGTCGCGGGAAGGGGGAAGGGTTTAAGGGATAAGGGTAAAACCAGCGCGCTGCCCCGCTTTTACCCTTATCCCTTAAACCCTTATCCCTTCTCAAGTTTCTAATGTGCTGCCCACTGCACCGAATTCAAGTCCACGCCGTCCTGGTACATTTCCCACAGCGGCGACAGTTCGCGCAGCTTGCCGATCTTGTTTTTCAGCAGGTCGATGGCGTAATCGACTTCCTCGACCGTGGTGAAACGCCCGATGCTGAAGCGTATCGAACTGTGCGCCAACTCGTCGCTGCGCCCCAGCGCGCGCAGCACATAGGATGGCTCCAGGCTCGCCGACGTGCAGGCCGAGCCGCTCGATACCGCGACATCCTTGACCGCCATCATCAGCGATTCGCCCTCGACGAAATTGAAGCTGAGGTTGAGATTATGCGGCACACGCTGTTCCATATCGCCGTTGACATGCACCTCGTCCATGGTCATCAGCCCCTTCAACAGGCGGTCGCGCAGCATGCGGATGCGCTCGTTTTCCTGCGCCATTTCTTCCTGGGCGAGGCGAAACGCTTCGCCCATGCCGACGATCTGGTGTGTCGGCAATGTGCCGGAACGCATGCCGCGCTCGTGCCCGCCGCCGTGCATTTGCGCCTCGATGCGCACGCGCGGCTTGCGCCGCACATACAGCGCGCCGATGCCTTTCGGGCCGTAGGTCTTGTGCGCGGAAAACGACATCATGTCTACTTTGAGCTGCTGCAAATCGATTGCCACCTTGCCGGTCGCCTGGGCCGCATCCACATGAAACAGGATGCCCTTGTCGCGGCAGATTTCACCGATGGCCGCAATGTCCTGGATCACGCCGATCTCGTTGTTCACCAGCATCACGGACACCAGCACGGTATCGGGGCGCAGCGCCGCCTTGAATTTTTCCAGGTCGAGCAAACCGTTCGGTTCGGGGTCGAGAAAGGTCGCGCTGAAACCCTCGCGCTCCAGTTCGCGCACGGTGTCGATCACCGCCTTGTGCTCGATGCGCATGGTGATGAGGTGCTTGCCTTTGCCCTGGTAGAAATGCGCCGCACCCTTGATCGCGAGGTTGTTCGACTCGGTCGCGCCGGAGGTCCAGACAATCTCCTTGGGGTCGCAGTTCACCAGTGCGGCGACCTGCTCGCGCGCCAACTCCACAGCCACGTCGGCTTCCCAGCCGAAGGCGTGGGAGCGGCTGGCCGGATTGCCGAACTTCTCGGTGAGATAGGGGATCATCTTTTCCGCCACGCGCGGGTCGACTGGCGTGGTTGCGGAGTAGTCCATGTAAATAGGAAGCTTCATAGTCGCGCCTTTTAACGTGAAACTCGCGCAGCGATTCGTTCGCCTCCTCGCCCGCTTGCGGGAGAGGATTGAGGAGAGGGAGCGGGCATGGCAAGTTTCATAATCAGGGGTGGCACACTCGCCATGCCCGTTGGGTCTTAAACTGCGTTTTGGTTCTCAAGCTATTTTTTGAGTCTTAAAACCCAGATAGTTCATTATCTATTGGGGCATTGCAAAATCAATGGGTTGTAGGTCGGGTTTTAACCCGACATGTCGGGCTGAAGCACGGCCTACGGCCCAAGGGATTAACTTGGTTAAACCGAAAGCACCGTGGGTTTGGCGTCTTTCTTTTTCATCGCCACGGGCATGGCATGAAAACTTGTTGTGGTTTGGCTGTCCACCAGTTGCCGCAACGTGACCGAAGCCAGGTAATCATAAATCTTTTCGTTTAGCCCCATCCACAAATCATGGGTGATGCACTGGCGCTCGTCGTGGCAGTTGCCTTGCCCGCCGCAACTGGTCGCATCCAGCGGCTCATCCACCGCCAGGATGATCTCGGCGATGGTGATTTGCTCCGGAGGCCGTGCCAGATAATAGCCGCCGCCCGGGCCGCGCACGCTTTCCACAATCTTGCTGCGGCGCAGCTTGCCGAACAATTGCTCCAGATAGGAGAGCGAAATTTTTTGCCGTTCGCTGATTGCGGCCATGGTCACGGGGCCAGGCCCGCCGCTCATTGTCAAATCAGCCATTGCCGTCACGGCAAAACGCCCTTTGGTAGTTAATCGCATTTCATTGCCCGATCATTTGATGCGTTAAATGGAGAATTTTTTAGGGTTGTTCCAAGGTAGCCCAGCAAAGCAGCCGTTCTTGGTTACTGCACGCAAATAATAGAATACCCAAACATTTTAGTCAACTATCTTGTTCAGGTGATTAGGGTCAAATTTGTCGGCGGTGGCGCGCTCCTCATCGACCGGCACGCCCATTTTTTCAAGTTGTTGCAAAATGAAGTCAATACGCTGATCCACCGTTACGCTATGCCCGAGCAAGCCATGTATCGCTTTGGACAGCGGATCGTTCTGGTCGTTGCCGACGCCATAGGCATTGAAGCCGGCGGCAGCTTTTTTCTCTTCATCGAGAATGCGTGCCGGAATGCCCGCCGCCGTCGCGCCCGCTGGCACATCCTTCACCACCACCGCGTTCGAGCCGATTTTCGCGCCGTCGCCGATGCTGATCGGGCCGAGGATCTTGGCGCCCGCGCCCACCACCACGCCGTTGCCCAGGGTGGGATGGCGCTTGCCGTGCCGCCATGAAGTGCCGCCCAGCGTAACGCCGTGATAGAGCGTGACATCGTCGCCGATCTCGGCGGTCTCGCCGATCACCACGCCCATACCGTGGTCGATAAAAAAGCGCCGCCCGATGGTCGCTCCCGGATGAATCTCGATGCCGGTCAGCCCGCGCGCAATATGCGACAGGAAGCGCGCCAGCCATTTCAGATTGGCATGCCACAGGGCATTCGCCAGGCGGTGCAGGATGCGCGCATGCAAGCCCGGATAGCAGGTCAGCACCTCGAAAGTGCTGCGCGCCGCCGGGTCGCGGTCGAATACGCTGGCAATGTCTTCTTTAATGTTTTTGAACATCGGAATGTTCTTCCAGATAGCGTTTTGCAAGCCGCGCATTGTACTCGGTTGTCACGCTCAATATGCCGCGCAGGATATTGATTTCCTCGGGCTCCGGTCGTGCGCGGGCATACAAACGGCGCAGGCGCTGCATCATGCGCGCCGGGTTTTGCGTGGTGAAAAAACCGATCTCCAGCAGGGTTTTTTCCAGATGCGCAAAAAGTCCCTCCATTTGTTCGTGCGTGGCCGGCCGGATTTCCGGTGCGACCGGCACATAGTTTTGCGCCGCCGCGTTCAGCTCGTAACCCATCACCTGCACCGCCGCCGCCAGATTGAGCGAAGAAAAATCCGGGTTGGCGGGAATGTTGACCAGCACCTGCGCCTTGCCCATTTCCTCGTTGGTCAATCCGGACATCTCGGTGCCGAACAGCAGTGCCGCCTGCTGTTGCGCGGCCTGTTGCAGCAGCAGCGGCATCGCCTCGCGCGGCGTTTTCACTTCGATGGAAATATCACGCAGCCGCGCGGTCATCGCCACTGTGAAGGCCACGCCATGCAGCGCCTCGTCGATGGAACCGCATACCACCGCAGCGCGCAAAATATCGTCGGCGCCGGCAGCCATCGCCTCCGCCTGAGGGTCGGGAAAATACCTGGGGTTGATCAGGTACAAATGGCGCAACCCCATGGTCTTCATGGCGCGCGCCGCCGCTCCGATATTGCCCGGATGGGAGGTATGGCTGAGCACCACACGCACATTGTGCAAAATATCCGGTTTGTCCAAGACTGTCATCCTTGTATGTCATCCTTGTAAAGTGAGCAAAGGCCCCCGTTAATTCTCGGGCCACAGCCTCGAAAAATCAAACGAGAGTTGGCGGTGATGTTTGATCGACAGCCAATGAATGGCCTCGTCGAACTGCACATACAGCACCAGATAATCGGCGAACAGACATCTTTCCCTTAGGGATGCAGAAATTGTAAAAGTACCTTTTATGAACCGGGGGCGGGTTTCGTAGATACTCTGTTCGAAGGCAAGCATTTTTTCAGTATTTTTCGCACTTTCAACCTCAAGCTGGAATAGCGTAAAAACGGGTGTTGTCG
>JAUYJO010000121.1 GCA_030700315.1 Gallionella sp. | reverse complement strand
TCGCTGATTGTCTTTGCGTTAGCCGCTTGTGTGACAGCCGCTTCTAAAAACTCATGCCCACCTGCCAGCCTTGCCATAGATCATCTCCACCACTATTGGTGATCGTGATTATAGGCTTCTTTAACTGGAAATGGAATTACTAAATGTTTCATTGTCAGGTTGGCAATTTGCCATACACGTTAGATAGAGCAGTCTGTTGGCTCATTACGCGGCATTTGATCAGTGCATATCAGTTTGATTCGCCCCCACTTATGCTTGATATGAGGCGGGTCAAGCGCATGGCATGTATAATTCGCCGCTTTGAATATGGCCTGAATCCGTGACCGAACCCCTTTCATTCACTGGCGAACGCTTCCTGCCCGAGCGTGAAGGTGAAATCTGGTATGAGCACTGGCATCGCTATGCCTTGGCGCGCCAGTTAAGCCAGCATCGCAGCGTGCTCGATGTGGCTTGTGGCGAGGGCTATGGCTCTGCCATGCTGGCCGAAAATGCCGAGCGGGTGACCGGCGTGGATATTTCGGTCGATGCCATCCGTCATGCCCGCAGCCGTTATGGGCATCAAGCCAATCTGGAATTTATTGCCGCTTCGTGCGACAGACTGCCGTTTCCGGACGCAAGCTTCGACCTGGCTATTTCCTTCGAGACCATAGAACACATCGAGACGCAGCAGGCATTCGTTGCCGAGTTGGCGCGCGTGTTGCGCCCCGACGGGGTGCTGCTGCTGTCCTCACCCAACAAGCGCCTGTATTCCGACGCGCATGACTATCACAATGAATTTCATGTGCGCGAATTGTATCGCGACGAGCTGGAAGAGTTGTTGCGCGCGGCCTTTCCCCATCGTTTCTGGCTGGGCCAGAAATTGTTGTTCCATTCTGCCATCTGGCCGGAAAGCGGGGATATCGCGGCAACGGAGTACCTGGTCGGCGATGGCGGCCAGGTTGTGGCAGGCCGCAGCCCTGACGTTGAACCCATGTATTACATGGTGGCGTGCAGCCGCAACCCATCCATGCTGCCTGCCGCGCTGGGCAGGCTTTCTCTGTTCAGCGATGCCGCCGAAACGGTTTATCGGGATTATGTCCGGCAAACCCGGCGCGTGCTGGAGCTGGATCGGCTGCTGATTGATCGCGAACGGCTGGTTGCCGAGCGCGACGATTGGTTGGCGCTGCGCACCGCACAGATGGAAGAACGCGATGCCCTCCTGATAACGCGCGCCGAACAGATTGCCGAACGTGATGTGCTGCTGACGTTGCGCACCGGACAGATGGAAGAGCGCGAACGGATGATTGTAGAACGCGACACGCTGCTGGCGCAACGCGATGCACTCTTGGCGCAACGCGCCGAACAGATTGCCGCGCTCAACCTGGAGCTTGATTACCGTGCCAGTCTGGCTTGGTGGCTCAAGTCGCCCTGGCGCATCGCCAAGCGCATCATCAGTAAAAACCCCTGAAACGCCATGCCGCAGCCTGTAATCGATATCATCATTCCGGTGTACAACGCCTACGACGACCTGCAACGCTGTCTCGATAGCGTACTGCGCACCGCCGTTTCCCCCTGTCGCCTGATCCTGATCGACGATTGTTCGCCGGACAGCCGTATCGCCGCTTATTTCGAAATGCTGCGTGGCAAGGGTGATCCGCGCTTGTTGCTGCTCAGGAACGAGGTCAACCTCGGCTTTGTCGGGACGGTGAACCGCGCCATGGCGCTGGGTCGGGACGATGCGATCTTGCTGAATTCCGATACGGTCGCCACTTCGGGCTGGCTGGAAAAAATTCGCCGTTGTGCCGCTTCAGACATGAGTATCGGCACGATCACGCCATTTTCCAACAATGCGGAAATTTGTTCCTTCCCCAATTTTTGCCAGGATAACCCGCTCCCGGCGGGATTGAGCGCGGAGGATGCCAACCGCGCCATGGAACAGGCCGCCGTGCCGCTCTACCCGGATATTCCCACCGGCGTGGGTTTTTGCATGTACATACGCCGTGCGCTGCTGGATAAGATCGGCTTGTTTGACGTGGAAACCTTCGGCCTGGGGTATGGCGAAGAGAACGATTTTTGCATGCGCGCCGTGCAGGCTGGCTACCGCAATGTGCTGTGCGATGACACCTTTATTCTGCATGTGGGCAGCAGTTCGTTCGATAGCAAGAAGGGCGCGCTGGCGCAGGAAAACATGCAGCGTCTGGTCGCCAAGCATCCGGACTATCTGAAAGAAGTCACCTCATTCATCGCCGCAGATACGCTCAAACCGATACGCGACAGGGCATATTCGTTTCTGAATCTGCAAGGCGAGGCAGGCCAACGCCCCGGCGTGCTGCATATCCTGCACGGTCGCAAGGGCGGCACGGAAAATCATATCCGCCATCTGATGGCGTCAGGCCGGGGGCGACTGCGCCAATATCTGCTCGCCACTTTCGAAGATGTCTGGGTGCTGGAGGATGCGAACGGCGAGCGTCTGGTCACCTATCAGCTCAAACATGAACAGGATGAGTTGTGGGGCGCGCTGCTGGAGAGCATGTGCGCCGCGTTCAATGTCCAGATTTGCCATGTGCATCATCTCGCCGGTTGCCGGCTGGGTTTGCTGGAGGCGTTTGCCGCCTCATCCGTACCATTCGGGTTTACGGTTCACGATTTTTACCTGGCCTGCCCGACCATCAATTTGCTCGGGCCGGACGGCGATTATTGCGGGGCACAAGCTGACTTGGATCATTGCCGCCAGTGCCTGGCTGCCCAAGCCGACTTTGCCGGGATCGATATTGCCGCCTGGCGTGAAGTGCACCGGAAATTTATCGAGCGCGCTGCCTTTGTGATTGCACCGTCAGCATGGGCCGGTTCCACCTTGCAGCGTTATTTCCCGCAGAATGCAGCCACCGTGATTCCCCATGGCTCGGGCCATGAGGGAGAGGAGCACGAGGATACGCTTTGCTCGGTGCTGCTCATGCCTGACGACGGGCGGGAAAGCATCGGTGTGCTCGGGGCAATCGGCCCGGTCAAGGGCGCGCGGCGGCTGGAAAAACTGGTGCAGCGCACCCGCGAGCGCAACCTGCCATTGCGCTGGGTGGTGGTGGGATACCTCGACCGCCAGTTTCAGGCGTACCAGGACAAGGACAAAGTGTTGACGGTTCATGGTCATTACGACTCGCGAGATGTGGGCGCGTTGCTGGATCATTACCGGATTCGCCTGGTGGCTTTCCCATCCGCCGGGCCGGAGACCTATTGTTACACCCTGACCGAGGCATGGCAGGCCGGACGTCCGGCGCTGGTTCCGCCGATCGGCGCCCTGGGTGAGCGCGTAACGGCGACGGGGGCAGGATGGCTGATGGAGAACTGGCAGGATGAGGATAAAATACTCGACCAGATTCTTGCTATTTTGAAGCCGGAACACGGGGCGGATCTGGATCGGGCGATGCAGATGGCGCGGGCGGTTCCGCTGTTTTCCCTGAACCGCATGGCCGAGGATACCGAGCGCATGTATGGCTGTCTGGCGCAGTCTGGTGCGAAGCAGACCATGATGTCGAATTTGCGCCTGTATCACGCGGTGAAAACTGCTACGGGCAGTGAACAAGAGGCGGCAAAACGGACACGCAGCGCCACCTGGTGGGACAGGCTGCTTCTGGCGCTGGCGCATGTTGCGCTGCACCTGCGCTACACCTTGCCGGGTCGGTGGCTTTACCGGGTGGTGCCGGTGCGTTGGCAGCAGGGATTGAAGCGCCGCCTGTTGGGGTAGGCGTTATGGTACTGCAGCGTATTCGAATGGCGTGGTCAAGGTTTTTTTGCTTTCAGTATCGCAACTTCTCAGGTGTGGCTGTTTTCACCTTACCCCCTTGCATGAGGAAGGCTGGGAGGGTGATATCCCCCCCAGGGGGTAGGGGGATTGACAGCAGGTGGCGAGAGAGCGGCGCACTTCAAATCCCCCCTCAGTCCCCCTTTTGCAAAGGGGGAAGCGAAGCGCTCGGCGCGCAGGGGCAGTTGGACATTGGTATCTGGTGGAGGAGTTTTTTCGACCTGAGTGGTTGCCCAGTGTCAAGTAATGTTCGAAAACAAACCCCTCCCAGCCTCCCCTTGTCAGGGGAGGAGGTGGGCTCTCCCCCTGACAAGGGGGAGCTGGAGGGGGTTGGGTTCAAAATTGTGTTTCACGCTAAGGTTATTTTTCATGAATACAGCTAACGAATGGTTTCAGCGCGGCGTTGCGCGGCAGAATGCGGGAGATCCTTTCGAGGCGATCAATTGTTATGGGCGCACGATTGCGTTGGGCGGGAAAGCGTTCGGGGTGTATTACAACCTGGCGTATGCCTTGCAGACCATAGGGAGAGAGGACGAGGCGCTGGCAAATTATGCCGAAGCCGCCCGCCTGAATCCGGGTTTTGCCGAAGCGCATAACAATCTGGGCAATATTCTTCTGAAACGTGAGCGGCTGGAAGAGGCGCAGGCCAGTTATGAACGCGCCTTGGCGATCAATCCCGGGCTGGTTCAGGCGCACTTCAATCTGGGGCTGGTGCTGAAAAAACGGGGGTTGCTGACGCAGGCGGCGGAGCGTTTTCGTGCCGCCTGTCAATTGAGCCCCGACTACACGGAAGCCTGGGATAATCTATGCGGCCTGCTGTTGGGACTCAAGCGCACCGAAGAGTGGTTGGAGGCGTTTCTTGCCTCCGAGAAGACTGTGCAACCTTCGGCTTTCCTGGTGCTGACGGGGCTGGCGAGCTGCCGATACCTGGGGGATTTCGAACGCGAGCAACGCTATCTGGCGCAGGCGCTCGACCGGGAATTTGGCGCGGGGGAAGCGGAAATGGCATCCCGCCTGCTGGGGATGATCCAGTATTTCGATGTCGGGCAGGAGCAGTTGCTCGGGCTGTATCGGCGCTACAACACGCTGGTGTCGCGGAGCCATGCCGCCGATGCGCCTCTCCTGCCGCCGCGCCGCACGCGCGGCGACAAATTGCGCGTGGGCTATCTTTCCCCGGATTTTCGCACGCATGTGATGGGTCTGCTCATGGCAGAGGTGTTCAAGCGCCATGACACTAGCCGTTTTGAAATTTATGCTTATTCTCTTGCCGAGCCGGTATTTGACGATGCCGTCACGGCGTGTTTCAAGGCACTCAGCCACAAGTTTATCGCGATCGCCAAACTAAGCGATCAGCAGGCCGCACGTTTGATCGCGGAAGACGATCTGGATATTCTGGTGGATATGGCAGGGCATGCGGCTTATGCCAGGCCGGCCATCCTGGCGTATAAACCGGCGCGTATCCAGATCACTCATCTTGGCTATCACGGCGCGCTGGGGCTCGATGCGGTGGATTACAAGCTCACGGATGCCTATGCCGACCTGCCGGAAAACGCCGATTTTCTGGTCGAAGATTTGTTGTTCATGGAGGGCTGCGTTTTCCCTTTCCGCCATATCGAGCCGGCGCGGGAGCACGGCTATTCACGGGCGGCGCTGGGTCTGGATGGCAAGGTGGTGTTCGGCGTATTCGTGAATATCCTGAAGTTAAGTCCGCGTTGCCTGTCGGTCTGGCGCGCGGTTCTGGAGAAGGTCGAGAATGGTGTGCTGGCCTTTTCCCCGTTGCATACCGGCGAATATCCGGGCTTTGTGCGGCAGGTAAAGGCGGCGGGCATTGCCGGGAAAAAAATCGTCTTTATCCCGCCCGCCAAAGATGAAAGTATCGCGCGCACGCGCTATGAACTGGTGGACATCGTGCTGGATACCTTTCCCTATAGCGGCGGAGATACCACGCTTGCCGCACTCGATATGGGCGTGCCCGTGGTTACCCTGGTGGGTGCGCGCCATAGCGAAAGAACCTCTTACAGCATCCTGAAAAACCTGGGCGTCGAATCCACGGTTGCGGACAGCGAGCAGGATTTTGTCGCCATTGCCTGCCGTTTGGCGACAGACTTGGTATTCCGCGCAAGCGTGAAAAATGAGATTCAGGCAGGGCTGAAAAAGTCGCCGCTGGTGGATATGAATGCCTACGTTCGCCACCTCGAGGACGCTTATGCGCGTGCCGCAGAAGAAAAAGCACTTTTTGCCGCCTCTGCCGGAAAGTTGTCCATGGGGGAGCTGAAAGCCCTGTTTCAGGAGGCGTTGCGGCTCCATCAGGCCAGTCAATTGCCGGAAGCCGAAAAGCTTTATCGACAAGTGCTGGAGGATCAACCGGAATACGCACCGGCTTCCTATATGCTGGGTATGGCGCTCAAGGCGCAGGGTGAAATGGAAGCGGCGCGCACCTGTTTCGAGCAGGCCGTCAGACAGGCGCCGCGCTATGCCGATGCCTGGGCCGCGTTGGGGCGGCTCGATTATGCGCAGGGCAGGTATGCGGAGGCGGTTGGCGCTTTTCGCCGGGTGCTCGACATCAGGCCGACTTCGACAGAGATACTGAATGATCTGGGCCTGGCGCTGGGCTATCTGGGGCAGGGAAAAGAAGCACTGGACACATTGCGCCAAGCCGTTGCCGCCAGGCCCAACGATGCAGACAGCCACTTCAATCTGGGGGTGGCCTTGCAGAAACTGGGGCAGGCGAATGAAGCCATTGCCGAGTATCTCCGCACCATCATGTTGCAGCCCGACAACGCCGATGCTTATTTTAATCTGGGTGTGGCGCTGCAGGAGTTCGGGCAGGGTGAAAGGGCGGCGGGCTATTATCGCAGGGTGCTGGAGCTGCAACCGGAAAACGCATCGGCATACCAGGCCTTGGGCGAGGTATTGCTGGCGGGAGGAAAGATCGGTCTGTGGCTGGAAAATTTCCGGCAGTTCGAGCGGCGCTGTAAACCCTGCTTGCAGCTTGCGCTGTATGGGCTTGAAGCGTGCCAATATCTGGGCGAGGCGAAAAAAGGCGAGCGTTACCTGAGTGGATTGCTGAAGGGGGAATATCCGCACAAAGAATTGAACGACTTGCTGGATGGCCTTGCGCAACTGGTGTATTTGCTGCTGTTTTTTGATGTGGATGGGCGCGATATGTTGCACCTCTACCAGCAATATAACCTGGTGCTGCAACAGGTATTTACCGAGCGCATGGTTTTGCCCGAAGTGCGTAGTCCCGGAAAAATCCGCCTGGGTTATCTTTCCGCCGATCTGCGCAATCATGTCATGGGTAAAATGATGTATCAGGCCATCAGCCGCCATGACACCTCACGCTTCGAGGTTTACTGCTATTCCCTTTCGCATGTGCAGGATGAATGGACCGACAAGTTTGTCGCCGCCAGCCACAAATTCGTCAAATTGAAGGTGCTGGATGAGGTTGCGGCGGCCAAATTGATCGCGCGGGACGAGCTGGACATTCTGGTGGATTTGTCCACGCATACCCAGGGCGCTTCACCGGGTATTCTGGCGCAGAAGCCGGCGCGGGTGCAGATCACGCACATCGCAAGCGCCGGCGCGGTGGGGTGTGAGGCGATCGATTACAAGCTGACCGACCATTTCGCCGATGTGCCGGATAGCCAGAATTATCAGATTGAAGCGTTGCTGCCGATGCAGGGCTGTGTTTATCCTTATCGCCATATACAACCAGCACCGGATCACGGCTACGCGCGGAGCAAGCTCGGCTTGCCGGTCAATGCGGTGACCCTGGCGGCGTTCGTGACTTTGCTGAAACTGAGCACGCGCTGCCTGGCGATCTGGCGCGCGGTGCTGGAGCGTTTGCCGATGGCCTATCTGGTGTTTTCGCCCTTGAGCGCCGAGGCGCAACCTGGTTATCTGAAGCGGCTCAAGGAGGCCGGGATTGACGCTGCACGCGTCGTGTTCATTCCCGCCGCCGCCGAGGAATCCGTCAATCAGGCGCGCTACAGCGTGGTGGATATTGCGCTCGACACTTTCCCCTACGGTGGCGCGAACGGTACGCTTGAGGCGCTGGACATGGGCGTGCCCGTGGTGACCTTGTGCGGCAAGCGTCACGGTGAGCGCTCGTCTTTCAGCATTTTGAAGAATCTCGGGGTGACGGAAACGATTGCGCAAAGCGGGCAGGAATATGTCGAGATCGTGGCGCGCCTGGCAACGGACAAGTTGTTTTACTCAAGCGTGAAGGAGCAAATCCTGGCCGGCATCGCGCAATCGCCGCTGGTGGATATGGACGGGCATACACGCAACCTTGAAGCGGCCTATCTTCAGGCACTCAAGGCAAAAGGGATGGAAGGGTTTGATGGTCTGTCGTAGCTACTCAGGTGCAGCCGTTTTTCTCCTTCCCCCTTGCAGGGGGAAGGCAGGGATGGGGGTAGAAAGGTGGAGCAAAAGATACTTTGCGATGATTCTACCCTTCCACCCCCATCCTAACCTTCCCCCTTCCAGGGGGAAGGGACTGGCGTTGTCGCTATTTTCGAGCATACTGTTTCGATCTGAGTAGTTACAGTCTGGGTTATGAAATCTACTAAAATAGATTCCAAGAGAGGCGGAGCATCGATGGGCGTAAGCGGGTTGATGGAACGGGCAACCCGGCTGCACCGCTCCGGCAAGCTGGAGGATGCACGCCGGTTGTATCTGGAGATAGCGCAGAGCGCGCCTGATTTTGCCGAGGCATGGCATCGTCTGGGCTTGATTGCGCAAGCAACGGGTCAGCTTGATGAGGCGGCAGATTTCATCAAAAGGTCAATCCGCTTGGATGAGCATCAGCCGCTTTATTCTTTGAGTCTGGGACTGGTCAGGCAGGATCAGAACGAACCCGCAGAGGCTGCAACACTATTCAGGCAGGCGCTGGCGCTTAATCCCAACCTGGCGCCGGCATACAACCATCTCGGAGTGGTTTTGCAGGGGACGCAGCGCCTCGATGAGGCACTGCACTGTTTCCGCGAAGCGGTTCGTTGCCATCCCGGTTATGCGCGCGCCTTCAACAACCTGGGGAATTTGCTCAAGATCAAGGGAGAGTTGCCGGAAGCCCTAAGCTGTTTCCGCGAAGCGGTTCGGCTGAGCCCGGATTATCGGTTGGCATGGTTCAATCTCGGCAAAGCCTTGCACGAGTCCGGTGACATGGCGGGTGCGGAGGAAAGTTACCGGCAGGCGGCAAAACTTGATCCCAGCGATTTCGAAGCCAGCTATAGTCTGGGCCAGGCGCAGCTCGCGCAAGTGAAACTGGAGGAGGCAGAGCAGGCATTCAAGCGTGCTCTGGCATTAAAACCTGACAATATCGCGTTGCTGAATTGGCTGGGTTATGTGCAGCGAGAATTGGGCAAAATGGATGAATCTCTGGCGGCTTATCGCCGTGCCTACGAATTGGATACGGATAATCTGACGGCCTTGTTAGGTGAGTGCCTGGCATTGCCCCCCATTTATGCTGACCAGGCCGACGTGAGTGCCGCGCGCCAGAAATATATCGAAGGTTTGGCGCGATTGAGGGCGAACGCTGGGCATTTCAAACGACTGCCGGCAGCACAAGCGCTGGCCCAACTGCAATGGGGGAATTTTTATCTCGCCTACCAAGGGCAGAATGATCGGCAGTTGCAGTCCGAGTATGCCGGTTTTGTCGCGGATGTCCTGTCCGGCGTGGTACCGGAGTTTTTTGAGCCTATCCCTCGGGGGAAAAATGTGGTCGAGCGCAGGCTGAGGGTGGGTTTCATTTCCAGTTTCCTGCGCAAGTGTACGGTGGGCTCTTATTTCAAAAGTTGGATAACCTCGCTGGATCACGAGCGCTTTGAGGTTTTTGTTTACTATACCGGACATTGGCGCGATGCCGTGACCGAGGAAATTGAAGCCTCCGTCGAGCATTACAACCGGCTATTCGGCGTGGAAGCCGCTGAAATTGCCCGACGCATCAAGCGCGATGGCCTGGATATGTTGATATACCCGGAAATGGGTATGGATGTGACCGGTTGCATGCTGGGCGCCATGCGCCTTGCTCCGGTTCAGTGCGTGGCCTGGGGGCATCCCGTTACTACCGGCCACCGCAATATTGATTATTACCTGTCATGCGCCTTGATGGAGCCGGAAAATGCCCGTGAGCACTATGCCGAGCAACTGGTTTTGCTGGGCGGCATCGGCACGCATTATATGAGGCCGTCATGTTCTTTTCATGCGGATCGGCGGCGATTTTCCCTGCCGGTGGAGCGGAATTTGTACCTCTGCCCGCAGTCCCTGTACAAGATTCATCCGGACAACGACGAAATATTTCTGGATATTCTGGAACAGGATCAGAAGGCGACGCTGGTTTTTTTTCAGGGCATGTTCACAACGGTTACGCAGGCCTTCATGGCGCGCCTGCAGCGGGGCATGGCAGCGCGCAAACTGGCGGTTCTCAAGCGTGTGATTTTTCTGCCGCGCATGGATCATGACGCCTATTTACAGGTCAACTGCTCGTGTGACGTGATGCTCGATACGCTGCACTGGTCAGGGGGCAACACCTCGCTTGACGCCCTCGCCTGCGCCTTGACCATGGTGACGCTGCCCGGGGAGTTCATGCGCGGGCGGCAGAGCTATGCGATGCTCAAGGCAATGGGGTTGGATGAGCTGATCGCGCGGGATAAGAAGGATTATGTCGCCATCGCGTTACGGCTGGGAACTGACGCTGCATGGCGTAAGGAAATTCAACAGCGCATCGAGCAGAATATCGGCAAGATATTCGAGAACGAATCGCCAGTGAAAGAGTTGGAGCAATTTTTACTGTCACGGTTTGCGGCTTGAGGTGCGTACTATATGTTTTTGATAAGGAAAAATGATGTCTTTGCAGGAAAAAACAGCGTATTCGGCAATATATTGTTTCCGCAGAGCCAACATGAGCGGTAGTAATCTGGTTCGCTAAGGGTTCAGCAGTATTGCCGCTGCACCGAACGGTGTTTCTGTGCCGTTCGTGATGGCGAGATACATGACCTGGAGATCCAGGCTGCCGGTGGGCGCCAGAAAGTGATAGTCGTCGATGTGGCCCTCGGCTTGATCGTTTAACTGGTTGCCATCCGGCCAGAGAAACACCACATTACGTGCCTGAGTCTGGCTTTCCCAGTCCTCGAAATCCACGCTGCTTACACTGCCGCTCGACGTTCCGTCGGCATAGATGAGTTTTTTCGGTCCGAGAAACGGCATGGAAGCACTCGGTTTCCCCGTCGTAATCGAGGGATCGCTATAGTAGAGCTTGTAACGGGCTCCGCCCAAGTGCATCGGGAAGGCCGCTTGGGCGCTTTTGAACAGTTTGGGGCACCCATTGCTGTCGTACTGCACGACCCAGTTTGTGCCATCCCAATTGGCATAAGCGTGGTTCATGCCATAGGTACTGCAGCCGGTGATGCTATCAGTGGTGAATATCATGAATGTGCCTACTGCCTGATCCCAGCGCCAGTCGGTGAGAGCGGGGAAACCAACCTTGAACTGTCGAGCGTTGGAAATTTTGCTGTTTGCACGAATGATATCTCCGTCGACGCCGATAATGACGGTCGGTGCGCATCCCCCGCCGTCACTGTAATCGGTCGCGTTCGAACAGTTTGTGGCACTACCATTGTTAAAGTCGCGGCCCACAAAACCGTCCTGGCTGTCGAGATACATGATGCGACTCTTGTTGTCGCTGCCTAGTGGGTCAAAGAAAAGTCGCACCGCACCGCTCTTTAGCGGCACTGCATGTACACCACCTGCTTCGCTTACCAATGTGGATGGCGTTGGCGGTGTCACCAAGCCGTATGTGGTCCCGAAACTCGTAAAGCTCAGATAGCTAGACGAAATAGCTGCATTGGTAGCTTGCGAAGTAACCGCTATGCTCGGTCCGTGTGACGAACTGGATTTGTAGTACAGCTGAATGCGTGAGGCGGTTGACCCGCCTGCTTCTGGGCCAAAGCGGGTAGCGCTGAATAACACATTGCCATCGCTGACGGTCTTGGTGAGACCTGACGTGGTATGGTCGCTGCCCTGCAATTGCCAATATTCTTCGGATGTCGTGCCTGTCACAGCCGCCGCGCTGCCAGCTTCGGTACATGCGGCATCCCCGCAGGCGGAGGCCACCACACTGTAGCTTGTGCCCGACTTCAGTCCGGTCAGGGTAGTGGAGGTATCCGTTGCCGTCGCGCTAAAACTCAGGCTGCTATTGCCGACCGTCTCGGACGCGCTGATCACATAATGATCCACGGTGTAATTTGTCGGTGCCGCCCACGACACCGTCAACTGAGTCGATGAAGAAAAAGCGTTGCCGCCCACCGTTTGGCTATTGGCGTTAACCACAGTGACATTTGTGGGTGGAGAGAGCGATGAGGTTGTTGAAGAAGAGGAGGTGGAACACATAACAATACTCTCGCCGCCCCAGCCGACCGATTGAAGCCGCTGGTATTCGCTCTGCAAGGAAGTATAGCGATGGTTTGAATCTGCGCCCCTGGCAAACCCATTGTTGTAAAGCCGGTAAATGGAAGTGGAGCCGGCGGGGCATCCGGCGGTCGACGGCAAGGCAACGGCAAAAGCCAGCCCCTCATAATTCCAGCGTTTTTCGCTGTCGGGCGTGCTTTGCTGAAGCGCCTTGAGACCGGCACATTCCTCCTGGCTGGCGGTATAAAAATGGGAGTTGGGGCCGGGGGACACCGAGCCGTAAAAGCGGCAAACCGGAACAGCGCCGCCTGATGCGGTGGCGGCAGAATAGGCCCGAAAATCGTCGCCGGTGCGAACCCAGCCCGCCCCGGCTGCCCCGTTATCGATGCCGCTGGCTTCGCCGGCATCGGCGGTGCGGAAGTAATGATCCAGCCCGGCGTGGTAAAACTCGT
>JAUYJO010000023.1 GCA_030700315.1 Gallionella sp. | reverse complement strand
ACCTCGCAACGCCTCCAAACCTACCTTCGCCTTGAACTCCGGGGTGTGGGTTTTACGCTTCTTCGCTTCGCTCATTTCTTTTCTTCCTTTATGACAGCGCACATCTTAAACTGCTGTCTTGAAAACAGGGTCCACTATATCCTTCAGGAGCCAGCCGCTTCACGGTTTCATCGACAATATCCACGGTATCGTCCGTCGAATCGTCCAGTACCTGTATTTCCAGTTTGTCTTTCGGCCACTCGATGCGCGCGGCATATTCGATAAGGCGCGCGGCAACGAAACGTTCGTTGTAGAAGGGCAACTGAACGGTCACTACCGGAAAGTCTGTCGTTTTGTCGGGGAGGGTCGCGTGGCTTTCCTTGCGGCGCTCCATGAACCAGCATGCAATCAACCATAAGCGATGCAGGCCATAGAAAAGAAGTCCGCCCAGTGAAGCAAAATGAATAATCGTCAATATCTGCAGGTAATCAAAGCTCATGGCATTCCAATATTTTTTGCGACCCCATGCTTAACCTGTTGATACGGCACGAATCGCAGCTCAACCTCGCTTGCTGGTGCCGTGCATCTGGCATACGCGCGGCAAGGTGCAGCGCAGGAAGCAGCGGCTGCGGGCTCACTACGATCCCGCAGACATCCGATAAAAAATTTCCAACAATACCCGAACCAGATTTGATATGCTATCACCCACTGTTGTAGCGGGTTCAGGTGGGTTCGCCGTACCGCCGCCTTGTCTTTCCTTGGGGGACGAGCCGGGTCTGACGGCTTGCATGTAGCTGACCGGATTCCGTTGCAATGGAATGTGCCGTATCAAAGCGCTGCCAGCGAGCAGGTCAGCGGATCCTATGAGGTGCGAAGCTCCAACCATTCGCGGTAGTTCCACGCTACCGTGTTGCTGTTGCTTGCCACACTATGCCAATTCCATAGCGGAATTTGGCGCAGGCATCATCATATCTGTCTTTCTTCGCAAGTTCTGGCCGTGCCCTAAAAATGTTTATACAACAACAGGGAGTAGCCATGTCTCATCACAAAAAATCCGATGCTGTCGCTCATGACAGGGTCGAGCCCACAGTAAAACAAAATTTGGCCATGCCGATTGTCAGGATGCTGGCTGACATGAAAAAACAATTTGGAAGCCTCATTTTCATGCTTGCCAGCGTTTTCGTTCTGGCAGCTTGCAGCGGAGGAACCTCTACCAGCACCACGGTTAGCGGCACGACTTCGTACACCAACAACAATTTGCTGGCAAACGGTGCGTCGCTGGATGTCAGCGCCGCCAATCAGATCATCATCGACGTTCGCAGTGCCGCTCTTTACGCCGCTGGCCACATCACCAACGCCATCAATATCCCTCACTCGGCGCTCAACGCCACCTCGAATGCGCTTGATATAACCACTGCGGTGAATGCTCTCAGTGCCGCCGGTGTTTCCAATACCGCGAAGATCGTTGTGTACGGCGCAGATATCGACGGCAACACGGGATGGGTGTTCTGGGCGCTCGAGTATCTGGGCGCCAAAAATGTCCAGGTGCTGGATGGCGGGTACGCCAAATGGGTAGCGGATGGCCGCACAGTTTCTACCACGGCCACCACGCTGCCGGCAACGACGTTCACGCCCGCCGTGGATGCCACCCGGCTGGCCACCAAGGCCGACGTCCTGGGACATTACGCCGACACCACCAACTACGCCATTCTCGATTCGCGCAATTACAGCGATGCCACCACCAACAATTTCGTGACATCGCACATCCCGAATGCCGTCAGCATTCTGATCGGTGATTTCCTTAATGCGGATAAAACCGTGAAGCCCTATGCAGACCTCAAGGCATTGCTGGATGCCAAGGGTGTTACCACAGGCAAAACGGTCATCACCCATTGCTACGTTGGCCTGCGCTCGGCACAGGAATATTTTGTCCTCAGGCTCATGGGCTTCAATGCGAGCAATTACGACGGTTCCTGGACCGAATGGGCTGCGGATACGGCGCTGCCCGTCCACAATGTTGGCTTGCTGGCGAACGGCGCAACGCTGGATGTCAACGCCGCCAATCAGGTGATTATCGACATTCGAAGTGCGGCTGATTACGCGGCGGGTCACATCACCAACGCCATCAATATCCCTCACTCGACGCTTAACGCCGCCTCGAATGCGCTTAACACCACTACTGCGGTAAATACGCTCAGCGCCGCCGGTGTTTCCAATACCGCGAAAATCGTTGTGTACGGCGCAGATATAGATGGCAACACGGGCTGGGCGTTCTGGGTGCTCGAGTATCTGGGCGCACAAAATGTCCAGGTTCTTGATGGCGGGTACACCAAGTGGGTAGCGGATGGCCGCACAGTTGTAACTACCGCCGCGACGTTGCCGGCAGCGGTGTTCACGCCCACCGAGAATGCCACCCGTCTCGCCACCAAGGCCGATGTATTGGCGCATTACGCCGACACCAGCAACTACGCCATTGTCGATTCGCGCAATTACAGCGATGCCACCACCAACAATTACGTGACATCGCATATCCCGAATGCCGTCAGCATTCTGATTGGCGACTTCCTGAATGCGGATAAAACCGTGAAGCCCTATACAGACCTCAAGACATTGCTGGATGCCAAGGGTGTCACGACAGGCAAGACGGTCATTACCCATTGTTACGTTGGCTGGCGCTCGGCGCAGGAATACCTTGTTCTCAGGGTCATGGGTTTCAAGGTAAGCAACTACGACGGTTCCTGGGCAGAATGGGCTGCGGATACGACGCCGCTGCCAACCCAGGCCGGCGCGCAAGCCGGGTTGCTGGCAAACGCCGCCTCGCTGGATGTCAATGCGGCCAACCAGGTGATTATTGATGCGAGAAGCGCGGCTGATTACGCCGCCGGCCACATCACCAACGCCATCAATTTGCCCCCTTCGGCGCTCGATACCGCTTCCAACTCGTATGAGCTCAATACGCCCGCTGCGGCGGCAACCGCCCTCGGTGCTGCCGGTGTTTCCGACACGGCCAACATCATCGTGTATGGCAAGAAAGGCGACTTCGGTGCCAAGGAAAGGGTGTTCTGGGCGCTCGAATATTTGGGCGCGAAGAAAGTTGCCATACTGGATGGAGGATATGACAAATGGGTAGCCGATGGCCGCGCAGTGTCTACCACAGCCACCACGCTGCCGGCAGCCGTGTTCACGCACAGCGTGGAGGCCACCCGGCTGGCCACCAAGGCCGATGTGGTCGCGCATTATGCCGACACCGCCCACTACGCTATTGTCGACTCGCGTTCCAACACCGATTACGCCACCGCGCACATCCCCAATGCCATCAACATCATCATGACGGACTACCTGAATACGGACGGCACCACGAAATCCTATGCGGGGATCAAGGCCATGCTGGAAGCCAAAGGCGTGACGGCGGGCAAGACGGTCATCGCCCATTGTTACGTGGGATACATGTCCGGGCAGGGCTACTTCATGGCAAGGCTCATGGGCATCAACACCAGCAATTACGATGGCTCTTGGACCGAATGGGCTGCGGATACGACGCTGCCGACCCGTACGGGCTCCACCCCCTAAACTTATAGCCACCCCAAACGCTTAATTTGACCGGATATGCTCTGGCAGAAACAGCCTCTGCCAGGGCAATCAAAACCTGTTTGAACTGATGAGGTTAATTATGAAAACGCGCACTACTATCAAAAAAGTCATCTTCATGGCCGTCATGGCGGAAGCCATGTTTGCCAATAATTGCTTTGCAGGTGCGTGGACGCTGCCGGAAGGGAAGCTGTACGACAAGGCCTCCATAAATTATTACACCGCCGATCCCAGCTTCACCGACGCAAACCTCGGCAACTATATTGAATATGGCATTACCGATTCCATCAGCATCATCAATTCGATTTACTACAAGCAACTCGAGAATCAGTATAGCTCCACCGTTGCCGGCATCACGACAACGACAACGTCGAAAACCCATGGAATAGCTGATGTCGAAATAGGGTTGAAACATAAATTATCGGAAGGAACGAATGGCGTTTTCTCGCACCAAGCCATGGTGAAAATTCCGGGCGACTACGACAAAAACGGCGCGCTGCCGCTCGGCAACGGCCAGGTTGACCTGGAATACCGCGTCTTGTACGGCGTTTCGCTGGGACACTTGCTCACCGGCGGTTATGCCAATTTTGAAGCGGGCTACCGTTACAGAGCGGAAGCGCCTTCGGACGAATTCCGCTATCTCGCTGAAATTGGTGCAGACATCACCGAACGGTTATATGTTCGGGTGAAACTGGACGGCATCGCCAGCATGGGCAACGCCGACAATAGGGTTGCCGCCAGCGGCAACCCCACAACGGGATATCAGTATGATCTGCAAAAACTTGATACAGCCCTGGGATACAAATTGACCGACGAATGGGGGCTGGAATTTGGCTACACCCCGACAGTTCACGCGCGAAATACGGCAAAAGGGACAACCTATTCATTGGGTCTTACTTATTCGCTCAAATAAACGGTATCAGTCCGATACACCGCAAGAAAATCGACGCAATCAAAAGCTTGGCAACATAATGCTGGATGGTCCGCCGCACTGATGATTATTACATTGCGGCGGAGTCACGATGATCTTACAGGCACGGGATTGCATGTCAGTGAGGCAAGAATTGTGATGCACACGGCTTACAGCAGCAAATAAATGCTCTATGCACAACAGCGCATGTGCTTGACGCAGCAGCATTGAACGGAAATACAAATGAAACGCAGCAAGTTGAGGCCGCTCAAATTTCTTTTGCCCCTTATCCCCGTCTTTGCGCTCGTCTACGGGATTTCGGCCTTCCAATCCGGAAGCCTCATGACGATCGATGATTTTCGCGGCTGGATTTGTGGCTATGGGGCATTGGGCCCGTTGATGTTTATGCTGGTGTACGGATTGCTGGTCACCTTCGGCTTTCCTGCTGTTCTCTGTTCTGCAGTGGGCGGGCTGCTGTTCGGGCGATTTTACGGAACTGCCTACAATTTATTCGGGGCCTGCCTCGGCGCCAGCGGCGCTTTCTGGATAGCCCGGCTAATCGCACGCGACTTTGTCGCAAATAAATTTGCCCATACAAGATGGTTCGGCGGTTTTTCCCGAGGTGTTGAAAAAAACGGTTTTTACTACATGTTGTTCGTGCGACTGCTGCCCATATTTCCCTTCAACGGAGTCAATTATGCCTCCGGCGTCACAAATATCCGCTATCGGGATTTCCTTCTTGCCACGATGATAGGCATGTTGCCTTACGACTTTGCGTTGACCAATGCGGTGGTGGAAGTCGGAGAAGCCGCTGCTCACGGCTTCAAATTGAGCCCCGGCCTTATCGCAGCACTAACCCTTCTGGCGTTTGTCAGCCTGGTGCCCATCCGCATAAAAAAATATATGGATAAGCAAAAAGCGCAAAAATGCGGCGTTCAGCCTTGATAAACTTTTTGCACGGCTTGCGGTTTACCCCATGACCTTTTTCAGCAATTTGATAACCGGGTGGCTCCCCATTTTTTTAGCGTAGTGGTATTTCGAGGGTTGCCGTATGACATCGGAGTAACTGGGATACAGGTGGATCGCCTGCCATAGCCGCTCGAATGGGATGTTGAAACGCTTTGCCAGCTGTATTTCATGCAGCACTTCGGATGCATGCGTTCCGAGTATGTGGGCGCCGACGATTTTCCCCTTATTGTCCAGGATGATTTTGCTCATGCCGAATTCTTCGATGTCCGTCCGTGCCCTGTCGATTTTGCTGTAATCGAAGCGGAGCACTTCGATCGTGTCGCCGTGTGCGGCCCGCGCCTCCTCTTCGGTAAGACCAGCGTGCGCCAGTTCCGGATCGGTGAAGGTGCACCAGATCGCGTGACTGTAATCAGCCCGTTTTTTTACCGGCAAAAATGCGTTGGAGCAGGCGAGTATCGCCTGGTATTCCGCCATGTGGCTGAAACGGTATGGCCCGGCAACATCGCCGCAGGCGTAAATATTGTCTGATGTGGCCCGCAACCAATCGTCCACCTCGATGCCGTTGCTGTTGTAGCGTACTCCCGCTTTCTCAAGATCGAGCCCATCCAGGTTCGGCTTGCGCCCCGATGCGATCAAAATGCTTTGTGCGCTGATATCCTTGCGCTGGCCATCCTGCGTTTCCACCGTAAGGGTTATTTGCGAGGCGTCGCCCGACAGCTTCACCGCCTTGGCCGAGGTTACGATGTTGAGCCCTTCGCCCCGCATTTTTCCGGCAAGCATGTCCGAAAGCTCGCGGTCTTCCCTGAAAAGCACCCTGTCAGCCATTTCCACCACCGTGGTCTCAACTCCCAGCCGGTTGAAGGCAGACGCCAACTCTATCCCGATGGGGCCGCCGCCAAGTACCACCAGCGAACGCGGCAGCGTGTCGAGGGAGAACACCGTGTTATTGGTGAGATAGGGGGTTTTATCGATTCCTTCGATGCTGGGGATGAGCGGGCTGGAGCCGGTGGCAATGATGATCTTGTTCGCGGTGATCGTTTTGCCGTCCATCATGACCGTGTGATTATCCGTAAACTGCGGGTCTCCAAAAGAGAGGTCGATCCCCAGCGTCTTAAAGCTTTCGGGGAGATGGGTGTTGTAGATTTTTTCAACTATGGAGCGGACATGCCGCATAACGCCATCGGTGTTGATGGCGAGGGGCGCTTCGGTCGCGAGGCCCAGCGTATCCAGATGTTTCATTTCGTGCGCGGCTCTGGCGGCCCTGATGAGAGATTTGCTCGGCACACAACCGAAGTTGGTGCATTCACCGCCCAGTTTTCCTTTCTCAATCACGGCGACGCTTTTGCCAAAGCCTCGTGCCACTTTGGAAGAAACCAGCCCAGCCGCGCCGCCGCCGAGTATTAGAAGATCGTAGTCGAACTTTGCCATTTATTGCTTTCCCTAAATTGTCATTCTGATCCGTGATTGTGCTCTGGCAAAAAGCATGCCGCAGAGAGCCTGTTTTTCCCCTGGATGGCGCGATTACAGCACAAACCCTAATACAAACGCCTTGTAGTGCCTCATCAAGCCAGCCATATTCATGGCGGCAAGGATAAACAAAATTGCGGCGCAAATGTTTTTTATCAGCACGGTATTGCGCATGACCGCTTCCCGCTTTCTCGCAAAAAGAATAAGCGCAATAGCCGTCAAACAGAGGGCAATGGTGGTTCCGAGCCCGTAAAAGAAAGCCAGATACCATCCTTCAACCGCCGTGCTCCGCTGCGACGCCAATCCCATGATGTCGGAGAGCATCGGAGTGATGCACGGGGAATACATGATGGCAAAAGCGGCTCCGATCAGCAGGGATAGAACGCTTATCAGGAAAGGCCGGTGCATTTTAGCCAGAAATGGTATGCGATCAATCAAGATGATATAAAGGCCGACCAGCAGGAAAAAGATGCCTGAAACTACCCGCAACGGGCTGATGCCATGAATCAGTGGCCTGCTGATATCCAGGGCAGACGCAATAAGCAGGGAATAGAGAACCGTGAAGCCAATCGCATAGGTAATGCAAGGAACGAGTATCCATTGCCAAATTTTTGGGTCAGCATATTTGCCGGACGTTGCCAGGTAAATGCCCACAATATAGGCCATAAAAAAAGGGCTGACCTGCATGATGCATAGCTGCCAGATCGAAAAAAACGAGGAAAACCCTCCCCACAACGCCGCACCGCCTCCGATTGACATCAAATGATCTCCTCAATCCATTTCTGAAACTCTTCCGGTTTTTTCGCGATGTTTCCATAGAAAGCGCGCTTCACGATTCCGTTTTTATCGATAAAAAAAGTGGTCGGCGGCGAACTGACGCCATAGTCATTGGCAATCCGGTCACCCTTGTCGTACCCGGCTGCGAAAGGCGCACTCCATTTTTCGACATATTTCTCAAACTTTGACCGGGAGTCCTGAATGCCGATCATCAAAAACGCCACCTGGCCGTTATTTTTCGCGTAGGCCTGTTTCATGAGCGGCATGGAGTCATTGGAACAGGGACACCATGAGGACATAAATGTAATAACGAGTCCCTTGCCGGCATACTGCTCCAGTTGGCTTTGTTTGCCGCCGATCAATTCAAGGGTGAAGGGCGCGGCTTTTTCGCCGACCTGGAGCAATGGCTTGGTCTCTTCACTGCACCCTGAAATCAATGTCACAAGGAAAAAAACGGCGCAGAGCTTTTTAAAGCAGCTTATCGTGTTCATGTTTCAGCAATTCCTACCAAGTCCAACGCTACATCCGGCTGGATGTTTATCTGCTCCAACATATAAAATATTCCTCACAAAAATTCCTCACAAAAAACGAACTGTTTATTTTCAGCGCAGCTCAATCTGACGGGCATGGCGAACAGTCACCCCATATAATCCATTGGGGCGTAGGTCGGGCTTCAGCCCGACATGTCGGGTTAAAACCCGACCTACAACCCATTGATTTTCAATACCCCAATAGCTAATGAACTATCTGAGGCAATGAAACTTGCCATGCTCGGAACCCTCGCTACGCTCTCCCCCTCAATCCTCTGGTGGAACTACTGGTGAAACTACTGGTGAAACTACTGGTGAAACTACTGGTGAAACTACTAGCCATCTGACTAGGCTGTCCAAGAACGACAGCCAAGTCATTGGTTATAGCCATTCGACTAGGTTGGCAAGGAGCGCCAACCCAATCGCTGGTTATCCCGCAAGCTGGGAGAGCGAAGCGAGGGGCGGAGCCGGGCGAACGAATCGCTACGCGAGTTCACGTTGTGGGCAATCAGGGATGAAGGAAAGCAGATAGGATGATGGCTACGCCGAATCCCGATATAGAATTCGCGCGTATAAAAAGCTCCGCCAACACGGTTGCGCGACGGATTGCCGCGAATGGTTGGAGCTTCGCACCTCATATGATCTGCTGACCTGCATACTGGCAGCGCTTTGATACGGTACATTCCATCGCACCAGAACCGGGTCGACTACACGCGGGCCGTCAGACCCGATCTACCTTACAGCAAGAAGATAAATACGGCGTTACGGCGAGTCCACCAAGAATCTATACGATAGCGAAGCGAAGAATAACAGACTTGGAAAAAAGTTGAAATCGTTGCCTACACGTTCGCCAGCGCGCGCTCGATCTTCGTGTCGGCCTCGCGAGCCAGCTCCGCAAGCTCGGTATCGCCGAGTATCTGCATCATTGCGGTTGGCTTGACAAACTCCAGCGAAATTTTCCCCGGCGCGATCTCGCGGACCACCGCATTGCACGGTAGCAGGCTTGCCACATCGCTGTTTGCGGTGTAAGCCTCGTAGGCCAGCATCGGGTTGCAAGCGCCGAGGATCACCGTCGGGATGAGTTCTTTGCCGATTTTTTCCTTGATCTTGCTGTGCATGTCGATGCGCGTCAGGACGCCGAAGCCTTCTGCGCCCAGCGCCTTGGTCGCGCGCTCGATGGCATGGTCAAAGGTGTCGGTGATTTCGCGCTTGAAATTGATGGTGGTCATGGCAGTGCTCCAGAGTGAATAGGGTGGTAATAATAGCGCAATTGCCCGCTTCAATAGAAAAATTTCGGGTTGCCGGGAGCGATCAAAAGTGTTGGTCAAAGAAGTAGGGCGGAAAAACCTGTCCTGAGCCTGCCGAAGGATCATTGGTTAACGCCTTCGGCTCATCCGCCCTACATTAAGAAGATGGATCAACACTTTTGATCGCACCCAATTCTCGCACCTGCCACCAGCCCATGCGTTTTTTATGGATAATCGCAAAATGATCGACATTTCAACTTGAAGCCCTATCCATGAATACCGCCAACTTGCCGCCCTTCGATTACTTGATGCAAAAGACGCTGCGCTGCAGCCGTTATGCCAGGCATGTGCTGGAAGCAGACCCGTCGCTGCTGAATTGGTTGCGGGAGAATTACACGATGCCATGCAACCGCGCGGAGATGCTGGCCATGCTGCGGCAGTGGGGCCTCGAACCCGGCGATGAAACCGGGCTGGCGCGTGCCGTGCGCAGGTTGCGCAAGCAGGTGATGGTCAAACTGATCCTGCGCGACCTCGGCGGACTGGCTGACCTGGACGAGGTGATGCAGGCCATGACCGCGCTGGCGGAAGTATGTTTGCAGCAGGCGCAGGCCTGTTTGATGCAATCCTTGCAGGCGCAATTCGGCATGCCGCTCGGTGAAAGCGGCGCTGCACCGCAGCCCTTGCTGGTTATCGGCATGGGCAAACTGGGCGGCGGCGAATTGAATGTCTCCTCCGATATCGATTTGATTTTCGTTTATCCGGAAGATGGCGAAACGGACGGGCCGCGCCGCTTGAGCAACCATGAATTCTTCACCCGGCTGGGGCGTCGCCTGATCGGTATGATCAACGAGCCGACCGGCGACGGCTATGTATTCCGCGTGGATATGCGGTTGCGCCCCTACGGCGACAGCGGCCCGCTGGTGATGAGCTTCGCCGCGCTGGAGGAATATCTGGTCAGCCAGGGGCGCGAATGGGAACGCTACGCATGGATCAAGGCGCGCGTCGTCTCACCGGCGGATGACCATGCACGCCTCCCTCTCCCCAACCGTCTGGATGAAACAACTAGCCATTCGACTAGCCTGCAAACACCCGCAGGCAAGTCGCTGGTTATCCCGCAAGCGGGCGAGGGGGCAAACGACTCGCTATGCGAGTCTTACGTTGACGAACTGATGCGGCTCGCACAACCGTTCGTGTTCCGCAAATATCTCGACTTTGGCGCGATCGATTCGATGCGCAAGCTGCACGCGCAAATTCGCCAGGAAGTGCAGCGCCGCGACCTGCTCAACAATATCAAGCTCGGCCCGGGTGGCATCCGCGAGATCGAATTTACCGCACAGGTGTTCCAACTGATACGCGGCGGGCGCGATGCGCAGTTGCGCATTCGCCCCACCCAGGCAACGTTGCAACAGCTTGCAAAAAACGGCCAGTTACCCGCGCCGGTAGTTGCTGAGCTGGATGCGGCCTACATTTTTTTACGCAACCTCGAACACCGCCTGCAATATCTGGATGACCAGCAAACCCAGGAGTTACCCGAGAAGCCCGAAGATCAGGAAATCATCGCATATGCTATGAACTACGCCGATTACGCCGCGCTGCTGGCCGACCTCAATCGCCATCGTGCGCTGGTCAACCGGCAATTCGAACAGATTTTCGGCGCGCCCGAGGAAGGGCAAGATGACGGACAATTCTGGCATGAAAATATCAGCGCCGAAGAATTGCAGCCCCATCTAGAAAAACTCGGCTATCGCGCCACAAACGACAGCGCGCAACGCTTGCTGCAACTGCAAACCGGTAGCCGCTACCGGCAATTGCCGGAACTCAGCAGGCAGCGGCTGGATAAGCTGATCCCGCAATTCATCGGCCTGTGCGCGCAGCAATCCAATCCGGACGAAACGCTGTCCCGGCTGCTCGCCTTGCTGGACGGCATCAACCGTCGCGCCTCTTATCTAGCCTTCCTCTCCGAGTATCCGCAGGCCATGCAACGCTTGACCCGATTGGTCTCCGCCAGTAGCTGGGCGGGCGAGTACATGACCCAGCATCCGGCGCTGCTCGACGAATTGCTCGATGCGCGCGAAATGTATCAGCCGCCCGAATGGCAGCAGATCGAACGCAACTTACAAAGCCGCCTGGAAGATTGCGGCGGGGATGCCGAACGGCAACTGGATGTGTTGCGCCTGGTTCAGCAGGAGCAAACTTTTCAACTGCTGGCGATGGATCTGCAAGGTCTGTTGCCGCTGGAAAAACTCAGCGACCACCTGAGTGATCTGGCCGACTTGCTGCTGCGCCAGGTGCTGAAGCTGAGCTGGACGACTGTGCGCAAACGGCATCGCGACGAACCGGGATTCGCCATCATCGCCTACGGCAAGCTGGGCGGCAAAGAATTGAGCTACGCCTCGGATCTTGACCTGATTTTTCTCTACGATGACGACCACCCCGATGCGCAGGAAAACTACGCGCGGCTGGGGCAGCGCATCAACACCATGCTGAGCAGCTACACCTCGACCGGACGCCTGTACGAAACCGACCTGCGTTTGCGCCCAAACGGCGCGAGCGGCCTGCTGGTGAGCACGGTCGGGGCATTTGCCGAATACCAGCAGCACCAGGCATGGGTATGGGAGCACCAGGCCCTGACGCGCGCGCGTTTCAGCGCGGGCGATACGGCGATCGGTGCCGCCTTCGAAGACGTCCGTAAACGGGTGCTGTGCCAGCCGCGTGACCTGGCCGTATTGCGCAAGGAAATTTTGGCGATGCGCCAGAAGATGCTTGACGGCCACCCCAACGACACCGGGCTATTCGACATCAAGCACGACCGGGGCGGCATGGTGGATATCGAATTTATGGTGCAATACCTGGTGCTTGCCTACGCCCCTCAGTACCCGCAACTGACCGGCAATATCGGCAATCTGGCGCTGCTCAAACTGGCGTCCGAACTCGGCCTGATCCCGGAAAAACTCGCCGAACAGACCCGCACGCTGTACCGCATGTTGCGCCAGGCGCAACACCGCATCCGCCTCAACAGTCTGTCGCCGTGCCGCGTTGAACAGGGAGCGATCGAAACAGTCGCGTGTAAAAAACTATGGGAGCTGCTGTTTGGAGAGGCATAGCCGAACAGCCAAATTGGGCTTCAAGGGTAGGCGACCGATCCGTTTAAAGCGGGTTGTTGGGACTGACGCTGGACGAACAGCGTAGTAAGATGCTCGATTCGTATAGCCAATTCATTCGTTAACATGAACCAAATATCGCCGGAGCTGGCAAAAAAACTTACTCAGGCCGTGGAAAAAATGCCCGCTTTTCCCAAGAGCGTGCAGAAAATCCTGGAGCTGACGAGGAACATGGACTGCCAGCCGAAGCATCTGGTGCAGGTGATCGAAAAAGATCCGGTGATGACGGTCAAGATCCTCAGGGTGCTCAACTCCGCTTATTACAACCTGCCCAACAAAATCAGCTCGGTCAACCACTCGGTGGCTTTCCTCGGTTTCAACACCATCAAGAACCTTGCGCTCGGCATTGCCTCGGTCGGCATCCTGCCCAAGCAGAATGATGCCGGTTTCGACATCCAGCAGTATTTGCTGCATTCCCTCACCACTGCCGGCATCGCCAAATTGCTGGCCGGCAAGCTGGGAGGCGCCGACCCGATGGATTGCTATATCGCCGGGTTGCTGCACGATTTTGGCAAGGTGGTGTTTGCCCAGTTCATGCCAGGCGAATTCAACCGGGCGCTGCAGAAAAGCAGCGGCGAAAACATGCCTCTGCATGAGGCGGAAAGCCTGATAATCGGTGTCGATCACTCTGTCGTGGGCTCGATGCTGGCGGAGAAATGGCAGTTCGATAAAGTGCTGGCAGATTGCATACGCAACCACCATTCCACAGATGGCGGGGAAGGGGGGATGTGGGCCAGTGTCTATACCGCCAACCAGATCAGTAAAAAAATGGCTTTCGGCGATAGCGGCGACTCTTGCATCGAGGCGATTCCACCTGCAGCATGCCAATATTTTGGTAGTGATATTGATGAAATCATCGCTTCCCTCGGCGACTTGTCTAAAATCGCCGAGGAAGCGCGGCTGTTTTCACAGGCAGGAGCAGACGCATGAAAATCAAATTCTGGGGGGTGCGCGGCTCGATCTCTTGTCCCGGTCACAACACCGTCAAATATGGCGGTAACACCACCTGCATCGAGATACGCACCGACGACAACGAACTGATTATCCTCGATGCCGGCACCGGAATTTTCGCGCTGTCGCAAATCCTGCTCAGGGAAATGCCGGTCGCCGCGAATGTCTTTATCACCCACACCCACTGGGATCACATTCAGGGTTTGCCGTTCTTCATTCCGATTTTCATTCCCGGCAATACCCTGCGCCTGCACGGTGCATTCGACCCTGTTTCCGGGCGCGGCATCGAGCACATCATGGAAGTGCAGTTGCAGTACAGCTATTTCCCGGTGCGCGAAGCCGAAATGAAGGCCAATATCGAATACGAGACCCTGATGCCGGAGCAAAGCGTGCAGATCGGGTCGGCCACGATCACGCCGACGCTGCTCAACCACCCGGTCATCAATTTCGGTTACCGTATCGATTGCAACGGCAAATCGATATTCTTTACCGGCGACCACGAACCCCATTACAACATCTACGCTCCCGAAGACGAAGGCTACGCGGAATACCAGGCGCTGATCGAGGACAAGGAAAATTCCATCATCGAGGCGATGCGCGGCGTTGACGTGCTGATTGCCGATGCGTCCTACACGAGCGCGGAATACCCGGCGAAAAAAGGCTGGGGGCATGGCACGTTCGACACCTGCTTCGGTATGGCGAAAAAAGCTGGAGCCAAAATCGTGTACTGCACCCACCACGAACCCACCCGCAGCGACGAGGCTCTGGAACGGGAATTCGCAAAAGCGATGGCAGGGCATTCGAAGCAAAACGGCGATCCGGAATGCCGCCTTGCGCGCGAGGGCGAGGAAATTCAGTTATGAAACGCGGACGGTGTTTTTCTAAGATAGTTGATCGAAGCTGGCAGGGAAATTCGAGCCTGGAACCTTTAATCAATGGAGTCGCATGAATGATGTCGGTGTCAGACCAAGCGGCTCGAACCACATATCAAACGGCAGAGCGATAATTCAAATCACCATAGAGCATTTCCTGCTCAACGCGCACCGGTAACATCACGCGGTTTCGTCCCTCGAGGCTTGTCCGACGCCTGCCCGACGAGTGTTGCTGTATCTTGATCGGCCTGCGGCTGAGGGCAGGCATCTGACAACCCTTAACATCTTCGGTCATCGTCAACATCAGAATAACTAGCTTTTGGTTGCCATGCTGTTCGGCGCCGCGCTATCATGCCAAGCACAGGAGATGGTCAGCATCGACCGTGCCACCGTCAATATGCGTGCCAGCCTAGGCATGGGGGGCGCATTGCGCTGGGAATTGAGCCGGCACTACCCACTTAAGGTGCTGCAACGGCAGGGTAGTTGGCTCAAGGTGCGCGACTTCGAAGGCGACGTGGGCTGGGTAGCGACGCGCCTCACCAGCCGGATACCGACGATGATCGTCAAGGCGGACCGGGCGAACATCCGCAGCGGACCGGGAACGCGCTACCGCATCGTGGCGCATGCGAAATACGGCGATCTGCTGAAGACGAAGGAACGGCGCGGCCGCTGGGTTAATGTCACGCTGCCGCACAATCGCAAGTTGGGCTGGGTGGCGCGCGCGCTGGTTTGGGGCTGGTAGTCGCGCTATTCGCTGGCATGCAGAATGGAAGAAAGTAACAGAAAAAGAAAATGATACGTAAATTTAATGCACTGACTCTTACCGCTATTGGGCTCACCGTAATCGCCGCACTGCTCGTTTGGTCGGACCGTACCCCCGAAGTGCCATCCCCCGAAGTTTCCACCGTCGAGACGACGGCCACAGCGGCCGCACCCACGCTGCAGACGGATACGATCAAGCTGAAAAAGCGCGACACCCTTGTTGCCGCGCTGTTGCGGCACGACGTACCGTCGGCAACCGCGTACGAGATTGCGGGCTCGTTGCGCGCGGCCGGTGCCAATCTGCGACTTGTACGCCCAGGCGATGAATTGGAGTTAGGGCGCGCTGCCGACGGCCGCCCAGTGATGCTCGCTTATGCGCCGAATGCCTGGGTGCGTTTTGAAGTCAGCGACAGCGGCGGCGAGTGGGAGGCTGAGCGTACCGAGATTGAACCCGAAGTGCGCATTGAATTACGTCACGGCGAAGTACGAAACTCGCTGTGGGACGCAGTGGAAAGTGGTACCGTGGCACCGCCAGTGCTGCTCGATCTCGTGCAGATATTCGAGTCCGAGTTTGACTTTACTGCCGATACGCGTCCGGGTGACCGCTTTCGTTTGTTGGTCGAAACGCGCTACGCAGATGGTGTGCCAATCGATTTCGGTCGCATTCTCGCCGCCCAATACGAAAGCGACAGCCAGACCATGACCGGCATCGGCTTTACACCTCCAGACCACACCTCGGACCGATTTGCGTATTACGATCCTGATGGACGCTCTCTGAAAAAGATGTTCCTCCGCTCGCCGCTGCAGTTCACGCGTGTCAGTTCCGGTTTTACCTATCGGCGCCCGCACCCGATCCTCGGCGGCACCCGGCCACATTTGGCGATCGATTACGCCGCGCCGAGCGGAACGCCAGTATGGGCCGTCGCGAATGGTATTGTGTTATTCGCCGGCCGCAACCGCGGTAATGGCATCCAGGTGCGGTTGCGCCATCGCGTCGGCTATGAGACTTACTACAACCACCTGTTGCGCATCGGGCGTGGTATACGCCGCGGCGCGCAGGTCGGACAAAAGCAGGTGATTGGTTACGTCGGCTCGACCGGACTTTCCACCGGCCCGCATCTCGACTATCGCGTGAAACATGACGGCAGGTTTGTCAACCCGCTGAGCGAGAAATTTTTGCCAGGTCGGCCGATTGCGAAATCCCATCGAGCGTTGTTTCTCGAACACGCCCGCACACTCATCGCTCAGTTGGAACAAGAGACAGCGTCGTAGTCGTCCGTCATTCGTGAGCCTAGCCATTCGTGGCCCTAACAGCACCAAGGTGCTGGTGCTGCAAAATCGCTTGTAGGCACGCTGTTGGTGACTTTGTAGACGCTATCGCCTTAGACGGGCTTCTCTCCATGAAGCGGGTTCGGCATTACATGGATGTCATGAACATTCACGCCACCCGAGAGTCTCATGCCATTTGTCGGCAGCAACTTACCGAACTTAGTGATCAGCCCGGTGCCAGTTGGTGGCAGCCGCGGTTCTCGGGCCAATGGACGTATGTCGATGGCACAAATAATAGATACTTGGCTGACAAGAAATTGGATTTGCACGCCACGTTGAATTGTGATTTTCCCTTGCTAAATGGACGCTTCGACCCAAGATTGCCGGGCGATCACGTCGTATGTCGGCAATGCGAGGAGATGCTGACTCTCAAGCCACATGCCGCCAAGGTCCGGAGTGGCCGAATTCCTGTCCGTCGCATCCTCGGCCTTATGCAATCACCCTACCTGCTCGCCGGTTGGTTGCATCGGGCGCGACGAAATTGGTAACGGATCGTGGCGCAGTCTGGTTTGCCGTATTCGCGTAGGCGGAAGTTGCTGTCGAAATGACGGACATTTGAATTCTCCTTATGTTTTCACTCCACCCGATGCCGCACTTGGTTGGCTGCTCGCGAAATCGGAAGCAATCGGCCACATCGCCATCGAACGGTAGCGTGCTGGTTGCTCGCCCTGCTGGTCAAATATTTTGAGGAGAATGTCTGACGGAGCCGTCCCTTTTGCCTTTTCCGAGCTGATCATGTCCCGCAATTGATTCTGGTAGCTGGCGGTTTGCTGGGTTACGTAGGCCCGACTTTCCGCTGTCACTATTTCTCCGCTCGAATAACGCAGAATGCCGTCAATGGTTGGATTTCCTGACGCACCCGGCATGGTATGCGAAATATCATAGCCAATATCGGAACCGGCAGTGAAGTCGTGTTCAGCATAAAAATCTACATTCTTGGCCCACATAGGATCTGATGGATCATTCTGAATCATCGCCCTGATAGCATTGCCTCCCGCAAACTTATCGGCCATTGCCTGTTTAAAGAATGGCTCACTATTGGCGGGTATGGCGGAACCGCTGGTATCTGCCGCAGACTGTGATTGGGCAGCAGTTGCGGTAGATTGGCCGGACGTTACAGAAGATGACTGCTGCGATGCGTTAGCAAGGGCTGCCGCGAGCGCATCGCGTGCCGCTTGTGAAATTGTGGCGCTGCTGGTATTGGCCGCAGATTGCGGCTGGGTAGTTGCAGTTTGTGGGGCGGTGAATTTTCCGGTCGCTGCCAGAATCGACGACTGCGTGGCGGTAATAAAATTGATTGCGGACATGACAGGCTCCTTATCAGGATATGAGACCAGGGCTTAGGGAAACGATTCCTTATGTTTTAACCACCTGCCCGCCAGCATTCAGAAACTGCTGCGGCGCGCCGGTCGGATTGGTCGCCTTCTCGATGCTGAATGGTTCGGTCGCAGGCGGCCACAGCATCATGGCGCGAAAAGCGTCTGGTTGTCGGGCTTGCAGATCAAGAATATCACTGAAGATTTGACCGGGTGCTGTCCCTTTTGCCATCTCCGAATTGTACAGTTGACTCACTTGACTCATGTAGCTGGCTGCCTGTTTTTCATAATAAGCCTGACTGGCTACCGTGACGGGCTCACCGCTGCTATAAGTAATGGAATCATTGGGCGTTTTTCCAGCGAGACTGACCAATCCGCCCACACTCCTGCCAAGCAAGTTCTCTTGGGCATAATTATAAGAGGCACTAGCTGCCCATGAGGGATCCTCAAATGCATTTTTTCGCAACACATTTAGCCCCGTTTCTTTCTCTGTTATCATTTGCATGTAGTCAGCATGGGCTGTGCCCGATGGAGAAATCGTAACGCTGCTGGTATTGGCCGCAGGTTGATGCTGGGTAGTTGCAGTTTGTGGAGTGGTGAATTTTCCGGTCGTTGCAGAAACCGACGACTGCATGGCGGTGATGATGTTTATGTTGGACATGTCATATCTCCTTGAAGTTATATCACTACGGTTTTACACTGCATAATGCACGAGGCGTTGCGAATTATGGTGATGAACTACCACGCCACCCCCAACCAGTGGCATCGCATAAGAAAAGTACCGGAGTCGGCTTCTTTCGTCAAAAACAATTCGACTCCGGTACATTCTGTCGCTGGTTGGCGGCGCGGAAGCGCGTGAATATTTCTTGGCGTTTGGCGGGGTTCACGAAGCTGAATCACACAGTCTGAAATGGAATTACCATCCCGCCGATATCCAAGTGCCATCCTGATACCAGTGCGCTTGGTTGTTCCAAAGCAGGGAGCGATCATTCGCGATGTCGCGTGCGCCAGGTACAGTAGAAGCCACAGCCTGGCGGGGCATCAGGCTCCGCGCGGCAAGGTTGACCTCAAAACGTTGCAGTTCGGTGCGGGTAAAGTCGTAGTAGTTGCTTGGCGCACTCATGCCCCACTGCATAGGGGTGTCATACAAGCTCACGGGTAAGCTCACATGTACGGCATCGCCCAAGTATTGCAGCGCAATACCATGGTGGTCGTGCAGCACTGTCGCATCCGTTCCGCGTCGGCCAATGATCTGGCGCGCGGTTTCTTGTGGGTGCGCCGGGTCACTCACGTCGATCAGCGACACCTTCACGCCCTGATACCAGGCAAACCGCCCATCGCCCGACGAGCCATCCGAGGTGGCATCCTTGCCGATTCCCAACAGCAAGCTCTCATTGAGCGGGAATAAATAATCGGAGTAGCCGTCCACCTGCAACTCGCCGGCCATCTTCGGATCAGCCGGATTGGAAAGATCCAGCACGTAGAGCGGATCGGTGAGGCGGTAGGTGACGAGGTAGCCGCGAGCCCCGATAAAACGCGAGGCATAAAGCTGTTCGCCGGGTTTACCCAACGGCTGCGGGCGGGCAGTATTGGGCAGCTCGCCTACAAGCTGCAGCGCTCCCGCGCTCTCTTGCAGAATGCTGAGATGGCCGGGCGAGTCAATGGCGGTCGATGTCGTGGCGCTGGCGGGAGAAGCTGGCGGCAATATCCATTCTCCCCAAACCAGCTGCGTCTGCGTTGTCTGCGTTACCACGCGCAGCGCACCCGCGTATTCGCCCATCCTGAACGACTTGCGGTTCTGGTCAAAGCCCAGATGCCCAAGCACATTGCCCGAGCCACGGTAGGCGATGTCCAGACCATTTAGCGCGAACTTGTGGATGTCGGTAGTGGTCTCCGCCGGGTAGACTGGAAACTCCCCGCTGTATGTATAGGCATTGCGGGTAGTTGCCAGGTACAGGCTCTGGTCCGACATGTAGAACGCCTCAGTCCCGCCGGTGAAGCAGCGCGCAGAGTATTGATGTGTGGGAGAGGCAAGGTCGATGCCGACGATGGTGATGATATCTGCGCTCCTGATGGGGTTCTGCTCCTGGGTCAAGCACGAAGAAGCCTGCACCAACGGCTGCGCGGCTCCTCCATCAACAGACAGGGTGGGCAGCAACTGCGACGCTTGCAGCGAGTCAACCACCTTCTGATTGGCGGCGGTTTTTTCCGGGGGCCACAAGGGGTCGAGTCCCGCTACCTGCGGATAGCTGCGCAGCACGAGGTAAAGCGTCGCCCCCAATCGGCGCGAACCGATTAATTCTCCGGTCATGCTCAAGGTGCTGCGCGTCTGCAACTGTGTCGGGCTGGAGGTGTCGATCAGGGCGACTTCCGTCAAGCTATTTTCCCAGGATAGCGGCGCAAACCAGGTCGCGTAAATCTCCCATTCGTTCATTCTTTTTCCCACCGCGACAATCTGCTGGCGTTCGGTGTCCAGATACAGGCCGCTGCCGCTCACATTGGTCGAGAAAGGGATTTTCAGGCTGTCGGTAAAAATGAGCGGCGCATTTGCGGCGGCACCGTCAAGCCGCTGACGGCTTAACGTTTCGCGCATGGGCTTTGTGGACGAAGCTTGATCCAAGCTGAAGACGTACACGCCATCACTCTTGACCAGATCGGCCTCGTCCACTCCAGCCTCCTGCAGTGTGGTTCCAGAAAACGCTGTTGGAGGGGCTGCGGAGAAACCAACTGTAGGGATGGGGGTATGCAGGTAATTCGTGCTCGACGGCCCGAGCGCATCGCGGAAATAGGCCGTCAACCCGGTGTCGGTCGTGGCGCGCAAACCCCAAGGAGTGGGTGGGGGTTCGACAGTTATCGGGTTGGGCGCGCTGCCCGTGCCGCTATCGCAACCAACGAGGAGTGCAGACACAAGCAGAATGAAGCCAGCGCATCGTGCGGAAGTTTGAAATCCGGATTTCATGATATTCCCCCTGTTGGTTGGAACCGATGCTCCATTGGCGAGTTATGCACATTCTGCCTGAAAATCTCATAACCAGGTATCCGCGACAGGTGCATCGCCAGAAACCAGTTTGTCAGTGGCAGCTTCGTAGCTTGGAATATCGTGCCGCAGATTGCCGTGGTCTGTTCCCGGCACATCGAGCACTGCCAGTATTGCAACCCCTTGCGTTCGAAGATGCTATGGGACGTTTCGCCGCAATTCGGACAAACAAACCCATCAGGCCAGCGCGAAACAACCAACGCAGCGTGGCATTTTTCCTCCGTTCCGTAATTTTTCATGAACTCAGCCATCGACAGCCCTTTTTGAAATTGAATTTTATTGATTCCCATCGCGCATCTCCTTTTTTGTATGCGCTTATTATCCACACCTGCAGGCTCACCAGATGAGCCTGCAGGGGAAAAGAAAAGTACCGGAGTCGGTTTCTTTCGTCAAAAATAATTCGACTCCGGTACATTCTGTTGTTGGAACTATGGTGGCGAACGTGGAAGTAACCGGCCTTGCGCGCGCTTTATGCGCAAGGTCTGTTTGACTGCCGGGTTAGCGCTACGGCACATTGCTGAAAGTTGGTCATAAATGAAATATTCAGCATTCGACTGAGTTGCTGATGGTCATTCGATAATCATCCGTTCGATATTCTTTGAGCCTTGCACTCCATCAACGGTGTACTGGAATGTCCCTTTATTGGCATACCTGAATGATAATGTACCAATGCCTACTTGGGAGACACCAACCGAAGCTGGATTGAACCCACCCCCGAAATACGGACCGGTTGTCTTGTAAATCGGTCCTGTGTAATCAGTGTAAGCACTGGAACTTGTCCATTTACCTAGTTGCAGCGTGTACCAGATCGGCTCGCCTGATGCGCCATAAACAAACCAGACAGCAAACAATTCATTGGTAGCCCCCTGCGCAATACTCAAACCCCAACCAGACTCGGATGGCGACCACCACAGATCAGAGTAATTCACCGAGGGTTGATTGCCAGGAAAGGGTGCCGTTGGACTCGAATTGGAAACACCGACGATGAATTGAACAGTAGTCGGATTTTGGTCATTGCGCGGAGGTTGAATTTTGACGGTATAAGTACCGGCCGGAAATCGCCCCAGTTCTACGTCATAGTCCCAACCACATAAGTCAACAATTTGCTGATACCGTACGGTGAGTACTGTGCCTTCCATCGTAACCTGGGCTCCATAAATGCACGAATAGGAGAGCCATGGTGACCCAGACGGCTCCTGGATGCGAGCATAGACCGGTTCCAGATAGCGAGGCGCTGCGGGAATAATCTGCACTGTTGTACCCGCCATGCTGATGCTACTGACTAGCGAAATTGACACAACGCAGAAGTGTTTTAGAATCGATTGCATACGGCCCTCATTTCGTGATTGGACTCAGGGAACTGAACTATACGATACTTCTATATGCGACACTGCTTTGTGCGCTAACGTTAAATTGAGAGGCAGGCCGCTTCTGGCCCGCTCGAACGCCGGGTTAGCCCGCATCGTCATCATTGCCGGGTATCCAAGAATGTGCGGTCAACGCGATTCAGGAATTTAGTTGAATTGAATTCTGTGCTGTTTACCATCACTACCGAGGCAATACCTTTCGTCGGATAAATGCGCATCTCGGAATGAAAACCACCGCCACCGCCCTCCTTGAAAAAGTAGGCCGCGCCGTCAGTTTCGCCAATGTGCCACCCCAGTGTCATCTGGATTGGTCGGCCCGCGCCATCTGTTTGCTGAGTCTCCAACAGGCGTTTGGCCTCCAATCCGAACAGCGCCGACTCGGTGCGCAGTTGGTCTTGCAGGAATCGGCTGAAGCCACGCGCCGTGCCGATCAGCCCGCCGAAAGCTGGGCCGTTGAGGTAATGGCTTTTCAGCCGAAGCCAGTTTCCTTCGTAGTTGCCCAGAAACTTGCTGTCGATAACGAATCCTTTCACCAAATTCATCAGAGAGTATTTCGCAAGATAACCTTGGGCATGGCGGGACTCGTCGGGGATGAGAAAATCCATCTCTTGTGCAGCGAGTCCGAGCGGCTGGAGGATGTTCGCTCTCATATACGCTGGATACGATTGGCCCGTTACCTGCTCGACTACTTTGCCCAGAAGCCAGTAACCGATATTGGAGTAGGCAAATTTCTTGCCCGGCTCAAACGCAAGATCGGGGTTCTCGCGCAGAATCGCAACAAGTGCCTCAGCTTCATTGAAACTCGAATCCTCTTGCGCCAAATGCACCCACCGAAGGGGAATCGGATTTGGAACGCCGGACGTGTGATTGAGCAGCTGACGCAGGGTGATGCCGTGACCGTGGTATGAGTTATGTGGGAGATAGCGGTCAATTACGTCGTCCAGGCTCAGCTTCCTCTGCTCTGCCAATTGCAAAATCGCGACAGCGGTAAAGGTCTTGGTCATCGAGTACGCCATCAGAGTAGTGTCGAGTGTCATCGCTTTCTGACCTTGGATGTCAGCCCAGCCACCGGCATACTCGAAGAGTACCCGGTCAGCAGTTACGGCGATGTATTGCAGGCCGGGAACCTCCGACCGAACGTACTGATTCAGGTCGCTTGTCGTGTTGTCCTTTGCAAGAACGTCGTCAATCATCGCTGCTCCCTGCAACATGGTAATGAACGGGATCAGCAGCAGCTTTGGAATTCGCATGGTCATCAAGCTTGCGGGCGAACGTTAAATTGAGAGGCAGGCCGCTTCTGGCCCTGTCCCTCTCGAATGAAAGGTTATCTGCTGATACTTTGCTCACGATCAAGCACCCAGCACCTTTGATTGTTTGAAAACCCAATATGCTTGTAATATGAGTTGGCGGAGGGAGCCGCAACCAAAATTAATTTGCATTTCGGACCCAATTTCTCTTGAGTGATCATTTGCAGTTTCTTCCCAACACCAGCTTTTTGATATTTCCTATGAACTGCCAGATCAGAAAGGTAACAGGCATAATGAAAGTCTGTTACTGAACGTGCAATGCCTATCAGTTTTTCACCATGCCAAGCTGTAACCATCAGGTTGCTATTCTTTACCATACCTTCCATGCACTCTCGATCTTCAATTGGCCTGCGCTCGCCAAGTGTTGATTCCCGCAGTAACTCAATGAATTGATCCGTGGATACTGGAGCGTTGATTTTATATTCGATGCTCATATTCTCTTAGGCAGCTAACTACCTTGATACCCCCAACCAGAGGCCTCAAGATAGTCTTTGGATTTCGAGCTTGTGAAATCAATCATCTCGATCAGGCTCATGGGGTCTTCGCCTTTGCCTTCCGCCCGGTGCGTGCGATAGTTGAAGTCCAGCTTGATTTTTGACTCCAGATCACTGGCGTAATCTTTGGGGTATTGCGCCTGCTCGATAGCGGGCAACCCGTTGTAATGATCCAGAACGGATTTGAAGAAATTGGTTAATTTCCCCGTGCTGTTGTATTCGTCCATGGCTTGCGCGCAGACTTTCACGCGCCATGCATATTCTTGCATATCGGATTCATAACTGGCTGCGCGACGCTCATTGATCGTATAGGTTCCGCTGTCGTCATAGGCGATGTTGGATAGCTGCTCTCTGGATAGGCCGGCAAAGGGATTCTTCTCTGAGCCGCTACGATTAGCGGCACTATTGACGAATGCCGTCGCCTGTTTGGCTCTGGCCAACAGCGCGGGGTCGTCGGTTTTAGGGACTTCGCTATCGTGCTTTGCCTTATTGAGAAAGTAAGAGTCCCCCTGTATTTGACCTAATAAAGTTTTTGCCTTGTCAGCCAGTTGTGAGCGGCTGAGTGTGCTGTCCCGTTTCTCGGCACGGGCTGCACTGTCGGCCAGTTGCCGGGCCATGATGGAAATCGTCGGCGTACTGTCGGCCTGTGTAATCGTGGTGCTTTTAGCTTCCGGTGAGTCAGAAGTGCGCTCCGCCGTCGAAGCCGCCTTGAACGCAGCGGCATCGCCCGTTTGGGGGGTGGAATACGCGTTGATAGAGTTGATCATGGTTGCACCCCTTTGTGGAATCGGAACTCGCAGTAGAGCTGCCCTGTACAATCGGCACCAACGGCGCTAAGCCTGAGCAGAAAGCTTTAGTGCCTCTGCCGAAAGGGTTACTTGGTCTGCGCTTGCGATAGCGCTGGTGGATGCGCCGACATTGATGCCGTTTTTCTTGAGGTTCTTTAACATTTCATCGAGCATCATATCGATCAGCGTCTTAGCTTTTTCGGTTTTCTTTCCGGGGTTGGCTTTCTCATCGGCTATCATGGCATTGGCGCCCGCAAGCAGAGCTATCGCCCCCTCCTTTGTTCCTTTGTATCTGGCACCATTTTGTTCTTCTGGCGACATCTGGTTCATGTAGTTCACATACGCCTCAGCAAGTTTCGCAATTCCTTGCGGGGTGGCATCCCCAGCGAAATGGCCGAATGCCGCATATTCTCTCGCATTTAATTTATTAGTCGCATCGGCGATTTGTTTATCCGTATATTTCCCAAAGTTTTTATTGTGGGGATCGCAGCTATCGGAAATTTCCGACAAATTCTCAAGATATCTGGAGCCATTGCTGGGAGCCAGTGCGCTCGTTAGTTGTGCGGTATTGATGCCATTTACCATGAATACAGTCTCCTGCGGTTTTGTTGCTTATAGCGCCAACAGCGCTAAGCCTGAGCAGAAAGCTTTGGCGCCTCTGCAGAAAGGGTGACTTGGTTTGTGTTGTTCACAGCGTTGGTGGATGCGCTGACGTTGATGCCGTTTTTGTTAAGTTCAACATTATTTTGCTGCTGCATGAGCTGATCCAGTTGGGATTCATAACCTTTGAACCAAGGCTGGCGCTTCAAGTCGTCGGCAGTTAAAAGCCAGCCATTTGTCATGGCGGTATTTGGGTGATGGCTCCTATTTTTCATTGCTGATGTGATCAGTTTAACGACAGGGCTCTCGCTATCAAGCTTTTCAGGTGTCTTGTGTTCATTCTCAGCAAAACTTTCATAGGCAATCTGATTGCTGGCACGTGCCACAGCCCATTCTATCGATGACTTCTCTTCGCTGCTTACACTGTCCAGGAATTTAACTCCATTTTTAATTCCATCTGAAACGCTACTGAACGGGGACGTATATGCCCCTGCTTTGCTGGTTGGACCGCTATAAAGCCCCATCGCCAAACCTTGCTGCTGCACCATGAACGATTGAGCCATATCTTGTTCCTCTTTGCTGAACTTTCCACCTTCGTTACTACGAACCGCGTATAGCGAACGACGATCCAAGTTCCCCATTGCCGTATTCCAATCTTTCCCTTCCCAACTATTGCTGTCAAAAGGCTTGCCGCTGGCTTTCATGGCTGCATATTGCGCATCCATGCTCGCACGTGCATCGAGGGCCACTTGCGCGAAACTCTTCTGTCCACCGGTTGCTGACGGATCATTGACATTCGGCGCGTTAGTCACTCCATTTGACAACGCAAACGACTGCGGCAGATTGTCGCGTCCGGCAAAAAACGGCGCATAGTTATTCAGCGCAACCTCTTTCGAGGCATTCCTGGCTTGGGCCGAGAGCGTCACAACGACCCCCGTTGTCGGGGGCGCGGCGTTGTCGGCGGAAGCAGCCGTATTGCTCGACGGTTGGTTTGCATCGGGCGCAACAGCATTGGCAACGGATCGCTGCGTAGTCGCGCTCGACGTATTTGCGTAGACGGATGCTGTTGTCGAAATGACGGACATTTAAATTCTCCTTATGTTGTTGATGCCATTTACCATGAATACAGCCTCCTGTGGTTTTGTTGCTTACAGCGCCAACGGCACTACGCCTGATTGAATGTCTATAGCGCCTCTGCCGAAAGGGTGGCTTGGTTTGTGTTGCTCACAGCGTTGGTGGATGCGCCGACATTGATGCTGTTTTTATTAAGTTCAAGATTATTTTGCATCTGCTGCATGAGCTGATCCAGTTGGGACTCATATCCCTTGAACCAGGGCTGGCGTTTCAAGTCATCGGCAGTTGCAAGCGAGCCGGTTGT
>JAUYJO010000103.1 GCA_030700315.1 Gallionella sp. | reverse complement strand
AAATAACCTCCGCTAACCGCGTGGGCACAAAAAACGTGCCCACCCTACTTGGCTACAGCCCGACCCACAACAATTGGAAAAAAACATGCGTAGCGCGAATGTTTCACGCAGCACACTGGAAACCCAGATTGTCGTCGAGTTGAATCTGGACGGCAGCGGCCAGGCCAAATTCGATACCGGTCTGCCGTTTCTCGATCACATGCTCGACCAGATTGCCCGGCATGGCCTGCTGGATATCGATATTCTCGCCAAGGGCGATTTGCATATCGATGCCCACCACACTGTGGAAGATATCGGCATTACCCTCGGCCAGGCATTCAACCAGGCGATCGGCGACAAGAAAGGCCTGCGCCGCTACGGCCACGCCTATGTGCCGCTGGATGAATCCTTGTCGCGCGTGGTGCTGGATATCTCCGGCCGCCCCGGCCTGGTGTTCAATTGCGAATTCGTGCGCGACAGCATCGGCGAGTTCGATGTGGATCTGATCAACGAATTCTTTCAGGGTTTCGTCAATCACGCGCTGGTCACGCTGCATATCGACAACCTGGCGGGCAACAATGCCCACCACCAGGCCGAGACCATTTTCAAGGCCTTCGGTCGCGCGCTGCGCATGGCGCTGGAGCTGGATCCGCGCATGGCCGGCGTGATGCCTTCCACCAAGGGGACGCTGTAGAACCAACATGGTCGATGTCGCCGTTGTAGATTACGGGATGGGCAACTTGCGCTCGGTCGAACAGGCTTTGCGCAAAATCGCGCCCAAAGCAGAAATTGTCGTGAGCGACGATGCCAGGGTGATCGCGCGTGCCCGGCGCGTGGTATTTCCCGGCCAGGGCGCGATGCCGGACTGCATGCGCGAACTGGAATCGCGCGGCTTGCGCGATGCCGTGCTAGAGGCGGCGCGCGACAAGCCGTTTCTCGGCATCTGCATCGGCCTGCAAATGCTGTTCGAACACAGCACCGAAGGCAATGTGGCGGGACTGTGCATCTTGCGTGGCGAGGTGGTGCGTTTCGCCAATAATCTGTGCGATGCGCAGGGCAACCGGCTCAAGGTGCCGCACATGGGCTGGAACCGGGTACATCATGGCAACCATGCGTTATGGGACGGTATCGCCCAGGACGACCGCTTCTACTTTGTGCACAGTTATTATGTGCAACCGCAAGATCCATCCTTGGTGCAAGGCACCAGCGACTATCCGCAGCCGTTTGTCTGCGCGGTAGCGCAAGATAATTTGTTTGCGGTGCAATTTCACCCGGAAAAAAGCCAAACAGCAGGGCTGAAGCTGCTGCAAAACTTCGTGCAATGGAACCCTTAATTTTTAACTTACTGCCATGCTGATTATCCCCGCGATTGATTTGAAAGACGGTCAATGTGTGCGCCTCAAACAGGGCGTGATGGAAGATGCCACGGTATTTTCCGAAGATCCCGCCGCGATGGCGCAACACTGGCTGGCGCAAGGCGCGCGCCGCCTGCATCTGGTGGATTTGAACGGCGCATTCGCCGGCAAGCCCAAGAATGAGGCTGCGGTACGCAGCATCATCGAGGCGATGGACGGCAGCGATGTGCCGGTGCAACTGGGTGGCGGCATCCGCGATCTGGAGACCATCGAACGCTACCTCGACATCGGCGTGACCTACATTATCATCGGCACGGCGGCGGTCAAGGTGCCGGGATTTTTACACGAAGCCTGCGACGCTTTTCCCGGACACATCATGGTCGGGTTGGACGCAAAGGGCGGCAAAGTGGCGGTGGATGGCTGGTCGAAACTGACCGGACACGATGTTGCCGATCTGGCCAAGCGTTTTGAGGGCTATGGCGTGGAAGCAATCATTTATACCGATATCGGGCGCGACGGCATGATGTCCGGCGTGAACATCCCGGCCACCGTCGAACTGGCCAGCCCGCTGCATGTGCCGGTCATCGCCAGCGGCGGCATCACCAATCTGGACGATGTGCGCGCCTTGTGCGCGGTGTATCAGGAAGGCATCACCGGCGCGATAACCGGTCGCGCGATCTATGAAGGCTCGCTGGATTTGCGCGCCGCGCAAGCGTTGGCCGACGAGCTGACGCCGGTCAAACTGATATTTCCCGGTTAAGCCCGGATGCTCGCCAAAAGAATTATTCCCTGTCTCGATGTGACCGCCGGGCGCGTGGTCAAAGGCGTCAGTTTTGTCGAGTTGCGCGACGCCGGCGATCCGGTGGAGATCGCGCGCCGCTACGACGAGCAGGGTGCGGATGAACTGACTTTTCTCGATATCACCGCCAGCTCGGATGACCGGGGTATCATATTCCGCATCATTGAGCAGGTCGCCTCGCAAGTGTTCATTCCGCTGACCGTCGGCGGCGGGGTGCGCGAAGTGGGCGATGTGCGCAATCTGCTGAATGCCGGTGCCGACAAGGTCAGCATCAATACCTCGGCCGTGCTGAACCCGCAACTGGTGGCGGATTCAGCCGGGCGTTACGGCTCGCAGTGCATCGTGGTGGCGATCGACGCGAAGCAGACCGGAGCGGGGAGTTGGGAAGTGTTCACTCACGGCGGACGCAACGCTACCGGACTGGATGTGGTGGAGTGGGCGAAAAAAATGCAGGTTCTGGGAGCCGGTGAAATCCTGCTGACCAGCATGGATCGGGACGGGCAGAAAAACGGTTTCGACCTGGCGTTGACGCGCGCGGTGACGGATGCGCTGGAAATCCCGGTGATTGCCAGCGGCGGCGTGGGCAACCTGCAACACCTTGCCGACGGCGTAAAACTCGGCGGTGCGGATGCGGTGCTGGCGGCGAGTATTTTCCACTTCGGCGAATACACCGTGCAGCAGGCCAAAGAATTCATGGCACGACAGGGAATTGAGGTGAGATTATGACACGGTGCGCGAAAGCGATGGGTGCGGGAATAACCGCATCGCACCTCCTGATGGAACTACTAGCCATTCCACTAAGCCAGCAAGCTGGCAAGTGGCTGGTTATCCCGCAAACGGCCTGCTGCGCCAGCAAATTGCCGGAGGTGAAATTATGAGCGAAGCGTGGCTGAGCAAGGTGAATTGGGCCGAGGACGGGCTGGTGACAGCCATCGCCCAGGATGCGTCTACTGGACGGGTGCTGATGGTAGCGTGGATGAACCGCGAGGCATTGAAGCTGACCTGGCAAAAAAACGAGGCGGTATATTGGTCGCGCTCGCGCAAGAAACTATGGCACAAAGGCGAAGAATCCGGGCATGTGCAGAAGGTAAAATCAATCCGCCTAGATTGCGATGGCGATGTCATACATCTGCTGGTTGAGCAGCAGGGAGGCATCGCCTGTCATACCGGGCGCGAAAGTTGTTTCTACCGCCTTTTGGAAAAAGGCAAATGGGTTGAAACCGATGCGGTGCTGAAATCTCCCGAAGAGATATATAAAAACAAACTTGAACCCCTATAATTCGACACCTCTTTATGCGCTGCAGGATGGCCGTTACCTGCAAAATACAATTTATATTGAACACGGAAAAATGAACAACGATATTTTGCAACGCCTGACGGAAACGCTGGAAGCGCGCAAACAAGCATCGCCTGAAAGCTCTTATGTTGCCAAACTGTTCAGCAAGGGCGAAGATGCCATCCTGAAAAAAGTCGGCGAAGAGGCGACCGAGATGATTCTGGCCAGCAAAGGGGGCGACAAGACTCATCTGGTATATGAAACCGCTGATTTGTGGTTTCATTGCATGGTGCTGCTGGCGAGCCATGGCCTGAGCGCAGCCCATGTGCTGGACGAGCTGGCACGCCGCGAAGGCTTGTCAGGCATTGCCGAAAAGGAAAGCCGTAAATAAACCCCAAACCCCCTCCATCTCCCCCTTGTCAGGGGGAGAGCCCACCTCCTCCCCTGACAAGGGGAGGCCGGGATAACCAGCGACTTGGCCATCGTCTTTTGATGGCCTAGTCGAATGGCTAGTTGTTTCACCAGGGGTTAGGTTTTTTAGGAGCATAAATGACAGACTGCATCTTTTGTAAAATTGCACGCGGCGAAATTCCCTGCCGCAAAGTGTACGAGGACGATGAGGTGTTGGC